>JAILEU010000169.1 GCA_024697785.1 Bacteroidaceae bacterium
CACACGGAGAAGGGTGAGGAAAAGTATGATAACATCGTCGCCGACTACTTCGGCGATGCCGACGACGGCCTGCTGAACAGCTACGTCCAGCAGAGGCAGCTGATGTCGTTCACGGTGTCGTTCACGACCCGCACGCACAACGGCCGCCGCTACCAGTCAGCACGCGTGTTTAACCTTGCAGCAAAAATCTGACCATGGCCTACAAGATGCAAAGCAGAGACCTGAGAATCAAGGTCGCCGACTGGCAGCAGATGTGCACAGCCGAGTTCAAGCCACTCGCCATTCAGTTCGCAGCGTCGTACGTGGACCCCGGAAAGAAAGACCCGGGCATCAGGTTCTCGACGCGGATGGACGGAGCACGGACCAGCACCGTGGCCAAGGCGCTCGCCCAGTTCATGTTCCTCGACGACTGGGGACGCATGCTGTGGAACGAGATGGTGAAGCAGAGGCAGGTGCTGGAAATTGCCGAGATTACGATGGGCGGCATCCACTCGGAAGAGTGGACGGCAGCCGACCAGAAGAGGTTCCTCGAACAGTGTGAAGACATCAACGCCTCGGAGGACAACCTGGACGCAACCTACGACAGAGCACGCAAATGGCAAAGCGAAAACAACGGCTGAGACAGTGGTTCTACCGCCCGCTGACAGCCCCGACGGCCATGGCCGTCTTCGGACTGATGTGCTGGATGATGTTCATAGCCTTGCTGTTACTGGCTAACTGCATAGGGAAATAAAAAGAAGAAGGGAGGTGACCGTCACCTCCCTTTTTCTTGCGTTGTAGCATTGTAGCATTGTAGTATTGTAGCATTGTAGTATTGTAGCATTGTAGCATTTTCGCGTTTAGTCTTCTATGCCGATGGGGGCGATGGCGTCGTGGAACTTGCGGCGGATGTCGGCGGTGCAGAGGTTGCCGATGGAGCCGGCGTGGGTGTGGTGGACGGTGCGCGTGGGGCGGTAGGTGCCGTCCTGGACGGCGTGGCCGACGGTCTTGTAGGCCTCGCGGAAGGGGGTGCCGGCGAGGACAAGGCGGTTGACGTCCTCGACGGTGAAGAGGTAGTCGTAGCGGGGGTCGTCGAGGATGTCGCGGCGGACGCGGATGTGCTGCAGCATGTAGTCGCAGAGCTGCAGGCAGCTGCTGAGCTCGTCAAAGGCGGGGAAGAGGACGTCCTTGAGCAGCTGGAAGTCGCGCTGGTAGCCGAGGGGGAGGTTGGTGGTCATGAGGGCGACCTCGTTCGGGAGGCTCTGCAGTCGGTTGCAGCGTGCGCGGATGAGCTCGAAGACGTCGGGGTTCTTCTTATGGGGCATGATGCTGCTGCCGGTGGTGAGCTCGTCGGGGAAGGATATGAAGGCGAAGTTCTGGCACATGAAGAGGCAGACGTCCATGGCGAAGCGTCCGACAGTGGCTGCGACGGCGGCGAGGGCGGCGGCGATGGCGCGCTCGGTCTTGCCGCGGCTCATCTGGGCGGCGACGGCGTTGTAGTGGAGGGTGGCGAAGCCGAGCAGGCGGGTGGTCATGGCGCGGTCGAGGGGAAACGATGAGCCGTAGCCGGCGGCACTGCCCAGGGGGTTCTGGTCGGCGATGGCATAGGCGGCGGCGAGCAGGCGAACGTCGTCGACGAGCGTCTCGGCATAGGCTCCGAACCAGAGACCGAACGACGAGGGCATGGCCACCTGCAGGTGGGTGTAGCCGGGCATGAGGACATCCTTGTACTGTTCGCTGAGTACCTGCAGGCGGTGGAAGAGGGTGGCGACGTCGCGGGCGGTGTCCTTCAGGCGGTCGCGGAAGAAAAGCTTGAGGTCGACGAGCACCTGGTCGTTGCGGCTGCGGCCGGAGTGGATCTTCTTGCCGATATCGCCCAGACGCTGGGTGAGCAGCTGCTCGACCTCGCTGTGGACGTCCTCGACACCGGGTTCGATGGTGAACCGTCCGGCATCGATGTCGGCGAGGATGGCCTCGAGGCCGTCGAGGAGCGGTGGCAGCTCGTCCGCACCGAGCAGCCCGATGGATTCGAGCATGCGGATGTGGGCCATGCTGCCCAGCACGTCGTAGCGCGCCAGCTGAAGGTCGAGCTCGCGGTCGTTACCTACGGTGAAGTTCTCTATCAGTTTGTCAGGCTCGTAGCCTTTGTCCCAAAGCTTCATAACTTTTTAAATGAAAAATGAAAAATGAAGAATGAAAAATAAAATGTATTACCAATTACGCGGGTTGGTTTTTGCTGATTTAAGGATGGCTATAAGGAGACGTTGGATATCCTTGCCGTCCGAAAAGATGGACTCGTATTGGATTTGAGTGATGTATTCTGTTGAAACCAATAGTTTTAACCAATAGAGGGATTCTGAACACTCCTTCAAAGCAATCTGTGTTTTGGCAATAAACTCGGCGTGGCTGATAGAGTCATTGCTTTCTGTCAGGTTCGCGCCTACACTTGTTCCGCATCGGAGGAGTTGATTCGACATTATCTTTTCGTTTTTTTCTTTTTGTAAATAACGATAGAGTTTAATGATTCGTATGGCATAAGCTTCTGCTTTTGCTAAAACGATATTATCTTCGTTTTCCATATTCAGGGCACTTTATTTTTCATTAACTACCGTTGAATCTTGTCGCGACTCGGCAAAACCGAAGCTAGCTTCGTTCTGCTCTCGCTGCTCCAAGATTTGCTTCATTTTTCATTTTTCATTTTATTTCAAGCTGGTTTAGCAACTTGAAATAGATATCTGTGCCTTGCTGGATTTCGCTCAGGAGGATGTACTCGTCGGCGGTGTGGGAACGGGCGGAGTCGCCCGGGCCGATTTTGAGGGTGGTGTAGGCGGGGAGGACGGTCTGGTTGCTGGTGGTGGGGGAGCCGAAGGGGGTGAGGCCAAGGCTGAGACCCCGCTGCACGACGGGGTGGGCGAGGGGAATGTGGGAACTGCTGTGGCGCAGCGAACGGGGCACGACGTCCGAACGGACGTGGGCTTGTATCTCGGCAAGTATCTCGGGGTTGGTGTACATGCCGTTGGGACGGACATCGACGACGTAGGTGCAGCGGTCGGGCACGACGTTGTGCTGGGTGCCGCACTGGATCATGGTGACGGTCATTTTCACCTCGCCGAGGTAGTCGGACGACAGGGGGAAGCGGTAGGTGCGGAACCAGTCGATGTCGGCGATGGCCTCGTAGAGGGCATTGACGCCTTCGCCGCGGGCGGCGTGTCCGCTGCGGCCGTGGGCGGTGCAGTCGAGCACCATCAGTCCGCGCTCGGCCACGGCCATTTGCATCTGGGTGGGCTCGCCGATGATGCCGAGGTCGAAGGGCCCGATGTCGGCGAGGATGCTCTCGATGCCTCCCTGTCCGCAGACCTCCTCCTCGGCGGTGGCGCTATAGACGAAGCGGCAGGGCTGGGGCTGTCGCGACAGCTCGATGAACGCAGCCAGCAGGGCGACGAGCGAGCCGCCGTCGTCGTTGCTGCCGAGGCCGTAGAGACGGTCGCCCTCGACGACGGGGGTGAAGGGGTCGCGGGTGTAGCCGGCAGCGGGGCGCACGGTGTCGAGGTGGGCGTTGAGGAGGACGACAGGGCGTCCGTCGCCGCGTCCGGGCTGCTCAACCCACACGTTGTTGCCCTTGCGATGGACGTCGAGGCCATGAGCCTTCATCCACGCCTCGAGGCAGTCGCATGCCGCAGCCTCCTCACGGCTGAAAGAGGGTATGGATATGAGGGATTTGAGCAAGTCAATCATAAAAATATATTTTTAATGAAAAATGAAAAATGAAAAATGAAGAATAAATAGCCCTATAGAATGAAGAATGAAGAATGAAAAATGAAAAATAAATAGCTTTGCCATCGGAGGAGATGGCAAAGGAAAAGGGAACGCTTTATACAGAACATTTTATTTTTCATTTTTCATTTTTCATTCTTCATTCTTAAAGATTTCGCTTCCTCCGTTGAGATTTGCTGCGCTGGTGATGACGACGCGGGTGACGCCGGCATCGAGGGCAGCGAAGGCGTTGTGGATTTTGGGCAGCATGCCGCCCGTGAGGGTGCCGTCGGCTACGAGGGCGTCGTACGAGGCGCGGTCGATGCGGGGGATAACGCTGTTCTCGTCCTGCGGGTTGGCCAGCACGCCTTTCTTCTCGAAACAGAAGGTGAGCGTGACGTCGTAGTAGGGCACCAGCCCTTTTGCCACCTCGGCAGCGATGGTGTCGGCATTGGTGTTGAGCAGCTGTCCTTGGCCGTCGTGGGTGAGCGGAGCCATGACGGGCACGAAGCCCGCAGCGAGCAGCGTGTGGAGCGCATGGCCGTTCACCGTCCGCACGTCGCCGGCAAAGCCGTAGTCGATGGGCACGGAGGGACGCTTGTCGCTGCGTATGCTGTCGAGGTCGGCGCCCGTCAGCCCGATGGCGTCGAGGCCTATGGCCTGCATGCGCGCCACGATGTTCTTGTTCACCAGTCCGCCATAGACCATGGTGACGACCTCGAGCATGGGCGCATCGGTGATGCGCCGTCCGTCGAGCATCTTCGTCTCGATGCCGAGGCGTGCGGCCATGGCTGTCGCCGAACGTCCGCCGCCGTGGACGAGCACCTTGAGCCCCTCGACGGAGGCAAACTGCGTCAGGAATGTCTGCAATGAGGAAGCGTCTTCTACGACTGCGCCGCCAACCTTAATGACATTGACTTTCTCCATATTCTACAGCGATTCCAACATCCGTTTGATGACCACCTGTGCGGATATTTCGCGGTTGGCGGCTTCGGGGATGACGAGGCTCGTGGGGGCCTCGATGACATCGTCGGTGACAATCATGCCGCGGCGCACGGGCAGGCAGTGCATGAAGCGGGCGTTGGCGGTGACGGCCATGTGGGCGGCATCGATGGTCCAGCTCATGTCCTTCGACAGCACCTTGCCGTAGTCCTCGGGACGGGTGACGCCCGGACAGCTCCAGTTCTTGGCATAGACGAAGTCGGCACCTTCGAGGGCTTTCAGCTGGTCGTACACCACGGGGGCCGGGCCAACGAACTGCGGGTCGAGCTCGTAGCCCTCGGGGTGGGTGATGACGAAATCGACGTCGGCGGCGTTCATCCACTCGGCAAACGAGTTGGGCACAGCCTGCGGCAGGGCCTTGGGATGAGGTGCCCACGTGAGGACCACCTTCGGACGTGCCACGGGCTTGTGTTCCTCGATGGTGATGAGGTCGGCAAACGCCTGCAGGGGGTGGACGGTGGCGGTCTCCATGGCAAACACGGGCCGTCCGCTGTAGCGCACGAACTGCTGCACGATGGTCTCGGCATAGTCGTAGCTGCGGTCGGTGAGGCCGGCGAACGAACGCACGCCGATGAGGTCGCAGTAGGAGCCCATGACGGGGATGGCCTCAAGGAGATGTTCGCTCTTGTCGCCGTCCATGATGACGCCGCGCTCGGTCTCGAGCTTCCAGGCACCGGCGTTGACGTCGAGCACGATGACGTTCATGCCCAGGTTCATGGCCGCCTTCTGGGTGCTGAGGCGGGTGCGGAGCGAGTTGTTGAAGAAGATCATCAGCAAGGTCTTGTTCTTGCCGAGGGTGTCGAAGGCGAAACGGTCACGCTTGATGGCTTTTGCCTCGGCCAGCGCCGCAGACAGGTCGCCCAGGTCGGAAACGTGGAAAAAAGTATGCATGATGGGGGATGGATTGACGGGTTTTATGAGTTGATGATGGTGTTGAAGGCCTGGAGGAAGCGGTCGGCCTCGTCGAAGCTGAGGCAGAGGGGTGCCAGGAGGCGAATCATGTTCTTTCCGGCCACGCCCGTGAAGATGTGGTCGCCGAAGAGCAGCTGCCGGCGCAGGGGGGCGACGTCCTCGTTCATCTCGATGCCGAGCATCAGGCCGCGTCCGCGCACCTCCCTGATGCGGGGCGAGGCGGGGATGCGGGACTTGATGTACTCGCCGACATGATAGGCGTTGTTGATGAGACCTTCGTCCTCGATGATGTCCAGCACGGCAAGGGCAGCTGCCATGGCGAGGTAGTTGCCGCCGAACGTGGTGCCGAGCATGCCCTTGCGGGCCTGGAACTGCGGGGCGATGAGGATGCCGCCGCAGGGGAAGCCGTTGGCGATGCCCTTGCCCATGGTGATGATGTCGGGACGGATGCCGGTCCACTGATGGGCGAAGAAACGGCCGGTGCGTCCGTAGCCGCTCTGCACCTCGTCGAGGATGAGGACGGCACCATAGCAGCGGCACAGGTCGGCCAGCGCCTGCATGAAATCGGTGGTGGGCACGTGGATGCCTCCGCAGCCCTGTATGCCCTCGACGATGACGCCGGCCACGTCGCCCTTCTTCAGCTCGGCCTCCACGCCGCCTGCATCGTTCAGGTCGCAGAACGTCACCTTGTGGTTGGCGTTGAAGGGGGAGACGATGGCGGGGTTGTCCGTGGCTGCCACGGCACCGCTGGTGCGGCCGTGGAAGCTGCGGCGGAACGCGATGATGCGGTCCTTGCCCGTATGGAACGAGGCCAGCTTCAGCGCATTCTCGTTCGACTCGGCACCCGAGTTGTCGAGAAACAGGCTGTAGTCCTCGTAGCCGCAGGCCTTACCCAGCCGCTGCGCCAGAGTGGTTTGCAGAGGATTGACAACACTATTGGAGTAGAAGCCGATGCGGCCGAGCTGCTCGGTGAGGGCAGCGATATAGCGGGGGTGGGAGTGACCGATGGAGATGACGGCATGACCGCCATAGAGGTCGAGGTACTCCGTGCCCTTGTCGTCCCACACACGGCAGCCCTGTGCCCTGACGGGCGTAACATCAAAAAGGGAATAAACGTCGAAAAGATGCATTTGGTTCAATATTATTTAATGAAAAATGAAGAATGAAGAATAAAGAATAAATAGCTTTGCCATCGGAGGAGCTGGCAAAGGAAAAGGGAACGCTTTATACAGAACATTTTATTCTTCATTTTTCATTCTTCATTCTTCATTCTTAATTCTTCATTCTTCATTCTTAAAAGGCGCTGGCTTTAAGGCGAAGGCCAGTATGTTCGTCGAGACCGAACATGAGGTTCATGTTCTGCACGGCTTGTCCGCTGGCACCCTTCAGCAGGTTGTCGATGGTGGAGACCATCAGGAGCTGGTCTTCGAACTTCTCCACATAGACGAGTGCCTTGTTCGTGTTCACCACCTGTTTCATGTCGGGCGAGGTGGTGACAAAATGGGTGAAGGCAGCGTCGCGGTAGTAGTCGGCGTATGCGCTGCGCACCTCGTCGATGGGGGTGTTGCACCGTGCCATAGCCGTGACGAAGATGCCCCGCGCAAAGCAGCCCCGTTGGGGAACGAAGAGCACGCGCCCCTCGTAGCCCGGAGCCAGCTCACGGACCGTCTGGTTGATTTCGAGCAGATGCTGATGGGTGAAGGTCTTGTAGAGCGACACGTTGTCGGTGCGCCACGAGAAGTGGGTGGTGGCGCCGGGCTTCTGCCCCGCACCGGTCGAGCCCGTCACGCCGCTGACGTGGATGTCGCCCTCGATAAGTCCGTGCTTCAGTGCTGGCAGCAGGGCCAGCTGGATGCAGGTGGCAAAGCATCCGGGGTTTGCCAGATGGTGTGCGTTGCGGATGGCGTCACGATGGGTCTCGGGCAGGCCATAGACGAAGTCGTGAGGGCCCGACAGCCTGAAGTCCTGCGCCAGGTCGATGATCTTCACGGAGGCAGGGACGGCATGCTCCTTCAGGAAGGCTTCGCTCTTGCCATGGCCGAAGCAGAAGAACACAACATCGACCTCGTCGAAGGGCATCTGGTCGGTGAACCTCAGGTCGGTGTCGCCGACGAGGCCTTCGTGGACGTCCGACACGCAGTTGCCGGCGTTGCTCTCCGAATGGGCAAAGACAATCTCAGCCTCGGGATGTCCGAGGAGCAGACGAATGAGCTCACCTCCCGTATAGCCGGCGGCACCCAGTATTCCTACTTTTATCATCAATGGACAACTATAAACTATAAACTATCAACTATCAACTGTAAAAATCATCTCTCTTCGTCGGGGTGAGCCAGGTAATAGGCACGCAGCGGGGTGGAGGAGACCTTGATGAAGCCCTTGGCCTCGTCGCTGGTCCAGCCCTTGGCACCCTCGCCATATTCGCCCAGCTTGTTCTTCACCAGGTCGTCGGGCGTGTCGCAGCCCACCGTCTGGAACGTATAGGGACGCAGCTCAAGGGTGACCTCGCCGTTCACGTGGCGCTGGCTGCTGGTGAGCATGGCCTCGATGTCGGGCATCACCGGCTCCAGGTACTGGCTCTCGTGGAGGAACATGCCGTACCAGTTCGACACCTGGTCTTTCCAGTACTGCTGCCATTTCGAGAGGGTATATTTCTCCAGGAAGCGGTGGGCGCCGATGATGAGCATGGGGGCAGCGGCCTCGAAGCCTACGCGGCCCTTGATGCCGATGATGGTGTCGCCAACGTGGCAGTCACGTCCGATGGCATACTGGGCACCGATTTCCTCCACAGCCTGGATGGCCTTAATCTTGTCGTCATAGTGGACGCCGTTCACCGAGCAGAGCTCGCCCTTCTCGAACCCCAGCGTCAGCTGTTCGGGCTCTGTCTTGACGGGGTGCTTCAGGTAGGCACTCTCGGGCAGTCCCTGCTTCGAATCGAGAATCTCGCCGCCGCAGATGCTGGTGCCCCAGATGCCCACGTTGTACGAATACTTCAGCTTGGTGAAGTCGGCATGGAAGCCGTTCTTGTTCAGATAGTCAACCTCCTCCTGACGGCTCAGGTTGTTGTCGCGCGTCAGCGTGATGATCTCCACGCCCGGCGCCATGACGAGGAACGTCATGTCGAAGCGGATCTGGTCGTTGCCTGCTCCCGTTGAGCCGTGGGCGATGGCGTCGGCACCAATCTCCTTGGCATAGCGGGCAATGGCCAGCGCCTGGAAGATGCGCTCAGACGAAACGGAGATGGGATAGCAGTTGTTGCGCAGCACGTTGCCGAAAATCATGTACTTCAGGCTTTTTGCATAATATTCCTGCGTCACGTCCAGTGTCACGTACTTCGTGGCACCCAGCTTGTAGGCGTTCTCCTCGTTCTGCTTCAGCTGTGCTTTGCTGAAACCGCCCGTATCGGCACAGGCTGCATGCACTTCGTAACCCTTCTCCTTGGCCAGATACATGACGGTGTAGCTGGTGTCGAGTCCGCCGCTAAAGGCGACAACGACTTTCTTTTTCCCTTCCATAATTACTTCTTTTTTAATACCTTTCCTAAAAACGTTCTTTTTACCTTTTGACTATTCCCTTTCTTGTTTCCTTCGGCAGCACGCGGGTCGTACATCATGCCCGTGCAGAGGCAGATGCGGCGGTCGTTGCGGCAGAGGACGTCGTAGTTGCAGCAGCCCTCGCAGCCCTTCCAGAACTCGTCGTCCTTGGTCAGGTCGCCCAGCGTCACCGGCACATAGCCCAGCCGCAGGTTCATCTTCATCACGGCCGGCGAGGTGGTGATGCTGAAAATCTTGGCATAGGGGAAGCGCTCGCGTGCCAGCTGGAATGTCTTCTCCTTGATGCGCGAGGCGAGGCCCAGCAGCCGGTATTCGGGGTCAACGATAAGGCCCGACGTCGCCACGTAGTCGCCGTGGCCCCAACACTCGATGTAGCTGAATCCCACCAGGCGTTCGCCGTCGAGCGCCACGACGGCCTTGCCGCCCTTCATCTTGTCGATGATGTATTCCGGTGTGCGCTTGGCGATGCCCGTGCCGCGCTGTTGCGCCGATTCGTAGATAAGACGGCAGATGAGTTCGGCATACTTTGCATGACTCTCATCTGCATACATTACAGCAATGTTCTTTCCTTCCATTTGGATATAAACCGTATAAAATTGGTAAATGACGCGGCAAAATTACATAATAAACCGCAATTGGCGCATAAAAACCGCATTTTTTTTACGCCAAACCCGAAAAAATCTGCATATCCCCATAAAGTTTCAATTTTTAATTCATCATTTTCGTTCTTCAGAATTTTTTCGTTTGTAGGTAATGTATTATCTTTGCAGGGTGAATTCTTTACGGAGAAGATGAATAAGGTTCTACAGGTTTTGAAGTCCAAGAAGTTCTGGACAGAATGGCTGGTGATGACGGTGGGCATGTTCATAGCAGCAGCTGCCGTCTATTATTTTTTGGTTCCCAGCAAGTTGGTTGTGGGCTCCATCAGTGGTTTTTCCATTGTGGTTGCCGGTGTGATGGAGGCTGCGGGCATACCCGTGAAGGTCTCCGTCATTGTGCTTGCCATCAATGCCGTGCTGCTGCTGCTGGCATGGCTGCTGATAGGTAAGGAGTTCGGTGCCAAGACGTTCTACACGGCGCTCATCCTCGGTCCGATGATGGACTTGTGGGAAATCATCTATCCCTGGCAGAACTTCCTGACCGAGCCCGGCCAGACAAGCGTCATGAACGACCCGTGGTTCGACTTGCTCTGCTTCGTGCTGGTGCTGAGCGCTTCGCAGGCCATTATGTTCCGCATCAATGCCTCGACGGGCGGCTTGGACATCCTGGCAAAGATTGTCAATAAGTACTTCCACTTCGAGATCGGCACCAGCGTGTCGATAGCCGGCGCCATCATCTGCCTGACAGCTTTCGCCATCAACCCGTTCCAGATGGTCATCATCGGACTTATCGGCACGTGGATCAACGGCATCGCCGTGGACTACTTCACCGCCAGCCTCAACAAGCGCAAGCGCGTCTGCATCATCACCCGCGAGCACGATCGCGTGCGCCGCTTCATTGTCGAGGACATCTATCGCGGCTGCAGCCTCTACGATGTGACGGGCGGCTACAGCGGCGAGAACTACAAGGAGATTCAGACGCTGCTGACACAGGACGAATTCTCCGATCTGATGAAGTATCTGCGCGACAACAAGATACAGGCCTTCATCACGGCAGGCAACGTCAGCGAGGTCTATGGCCGCTGGCACCCGCATCAGAAACTGAAAATGAACGACCCGATCAAGTCAAAAACATCTTAAACATACACATTATAGATAATGGATTTACTGAGTGAAATTGTCCTGCGTGCAAAAGCACACAAGCAGCGCATCGTCCTGCCCGAGGGCACGGAAGAGCGCACCCTGAAAGCCGCCGACCGCATCCTGGCCGACGAAGTTGCTGACCTCATCCTTATCGGCAAGCCGGCTGAAATCAATGCCCTGGCCGAGAAGAACGGCCTCGCGCACATCGGCAAGGCGGTAATCATCGACCCTGAGAACCATCCGAAGCGCGAACAGTATGCACAGCTGCTGTTCGAGCTTCGCCAGAAGAAAGGCATGACGCTCGAGCAGGCTCAGCAGCTGGTCCTCGACCCGCTCTATCTGGGCTGCCTCATCATCAAGGCTGGCGACGCCGACGGCCAGCTGGCCGGTGCCCGCAACACCACGGGCAACGTGCTGCGTCCCGCCCTGCAGATCATCAAGACGGCCCCGGGCATCTCGTGTGTGAGCGGTGCGTTCATCATGGTGACGCAAACGCCGCAGTACGGCGAGAACGGCGTGCTGGTGTTTGCCGACTGCGCCGTCACCCCTGTGCCGGACGCGGCGCAGCTGAGCGAGATTGCTGCCTGTACAGCCGGCACCGCCCGTGCCGTGGCGGGCTTCGACGATCCCCGCGTGGCCATGCTGAGCTTCTCCACGAAGGGCTCGGCCAAGCATGAAGTGGTCGATAAGGTTACGACGGCGCTGGCCATGGTGCGCGAGGCACATCCCGAACTGAAGGTCGATGGCGAGCTGCAGGCTGACGCTGCCCTCGTGCCCTCGGTGGGTGCCAGCAAGGCTCCTGGCAGCGACATCGCCGGAAAGGCCAACGTGCTCGTCTTCCCCACCCTCGAGGTGGGCAACATCGCCTATAAGCTGGTGCAGCGCCTCGGTAATGCCGAGGCCATCGGCCCCATCCTGCAGGGCATCGCCCGTCCCGTCAACGACCTCAGCCGCGGCTGCTCGGTTGATGACGTCTATAAGATGGTAGCCGTCACCAGCTGCCAGGCCTACGCCGCAAAACAACTCTAACCCCTAACCCCTAACCCAATATAACATGAAGATTCTTGTGCTAAACTGCGGAAGCAGTTCCATCAAATACAAGTTGTTCGACATGACCGACAAGTCCGTCCTCGCTCAGGGCGGTATTGAGAAGATTGGCCAGAAAAACTCGTTCCTCAAGCTGAAACTGCCTTCGGGCGAGAAGGTGACGCTCGAGAAGGAAATCCCCGAGCATACCGCCGGCGTGCAGTTCGTCTTCGACGTGCTGACGGGCAAGGAGTATGGTGTGCTGAAGTCGCTCAGCGAGCTGGACGCCGTCGGCCACCGCATGGTGCATGGTGGCGAGCGCTTCAGCAAGTCCGTCCTCCTCAACAAAGAGGTGCTGGATGTCTTTGCCTCGCTCTCTGACCTGGCTCCGCTCCACAATCCCGCTAACCTGAAGGGTGTCGATGCCGTCACGCGCATCCTCCCGAACATCCCGCAGGTAGGCGTCTTCGACACCGCCTTCCATCAGACCATGCCCGACTACGCCTATATGTACGCCATCCCCTACGCCATGTACGAGAAGTACGGCATCCGCCGCTACGGCTTCCACGGCACCAGTCACCGCTATGTGTCGCAGCGTGTCTGCGAGTTCCTCGGCATCAGTCCCAAGGGCACGCGCATCGTCACCTGCCACATTGGCAACGGCGGCAGCGTGGCAGCCATCAAGGACGGCCGCTGCATCGACACCAGCATGGGCCTCACCCCCCTTGAGGGCCTTATGATGGGCACACGCTCGGGCGACATCGACGGCGGCGCCGTCACCTTCCTCATGGAGAAGGAGGGGCTGACACCCGAGGGCGTCTCCACGTTCCTCAACAAGCAATGTGGCCTGCTGGGAATCTCCGGCAAGACGGATATGCGCGAGGTGAAGCACGCCAAACTCGTCGAGGGCGACGATCGTGCCCGACTGGCTATTGACATGTACACCTACCGCCTGCGCAAGTACATCGGTGCCTATGCCGCTGCCCTCGGCGGCGTCGATATCATCGTCTTCACCGGTGGAGTGGGCGAGAATCAGGACGACATCCGCCAGATGACGGTCACAGGACTGGAGTATCTCGGCCTTAAGCTCGACGAAAAGGTCAACGCCGCCAACCACGGCGACGAGGAGGTCATCTCTGCTCCCGACTCGAAGGTGAAGGTTTGCGTCATCCCCACCGACGAGGAGCTGATGATTGCCTCTGACACACTCGAAATCGTTAAGAATACTATCGTTTAACGCTTGATGTAATGGTTTATTTTTTGCTCCGCAAAAGGTTTAGTTTGGCCTTTGGTCGAGGTTTAGTTCCGGCTGCGCCGGAGGTTTAGGACGTTCAGCAGGCTTGGAGTTAAACCCTTGCGGCGAGCCGCTATAATAAACCTTGGCCAAAGGCCAAACTAAACCTTCGCGAAGCGAAACTAAACCTCCGGCGTAGCCGGAAATAAACCCATAAACCATTTTTAATTCTTAATTTTTAATTCAAAATTTTTAATTCATAAATGAATTCCATTTTCCAGCAGCTGGCGAGTCTGGACGACGTCAGCATCAACTACAGCGCAGGAGGTGTCATCAACATCATTCTGGCTGTCATCATGTACGGCGTCTCGCTTGGCATCCAGCCGCGGATGTTCAAGAAGGTGTTTGCCCAGCCGAAGTCCATCCTGCTCGGATTGTTCGGCCAGTGGATAGCCCTGCCCGCCCTGACGTTCCTCGTCATCGTCATCTTCAACAAGTACATCCCGCCGATGGTGGCGATGGGCATGATACTGGTGGCGTCGTGTCCGGGCGGCAACATCTCGAACTTCATGACGTCGTTCGCCAAGGGCAACACGGAGCTGTCTGTCTCCATGACGGCCGTCTCCACCTGCATGGCGCCGCTCATCACGCCCGGCAACTACGCCTTGTGGGGCTCGCTCTACAAGAACTACCTCTGCCGGCACGAGATTGTCGATGCCAACACGTGGCTCACCATTCCCTTCTGGAACGTGTTTGAGACGGTGTTCATCCTGCTGGGCATACCCCTTGTGCTTGGTTTGCTGACGACGCGCTTCCTGCCGAAGGTGGCAAAGGCGCTCTCCACACCGCTGCGCTACATCAGCATCGTCGTGTTCATCGCCATGGTGCTGGTGATGTTCTTGAGCAACAAAGAGAAGTTTGTCGAATTCATCAAGTACATCTTTATCATTGTCTTCTTCCACAATGCGCTGGCTCTGCTGACGGGCAACACCATTGCGCGCCTCGGGCGGGTGCCTGTCCGCGACCGCCGCGCCCTCACCATCGAGGTCGGCATCCAGAACTCAGGCCTCGGCTTGCTGCTGCTCTTCAATCCCGCCATCTTCCCGCAGACGGGCATTGGCGGCATGCTCTTCGTCACAGCCTGGTGGGGCGTCTGGCACATCGTCTCCGGCCTTACCGTTGCTTCCATCTTCAGGGCAAAGGAAATAAAGAATTAAGAGTTTTCGTTGAACGTTAAACGATATTTTCTTAACTCTTAACTCTTAATTCTTAACTAAAAAACATCATGCGCCAGCACATACAAGACGACGACGGCCTCTACACGTTCCTGCTGCCTGTGGTGCAGCGGGCGACGCGGCGTTGCTTCCGCCGCTTCCACGTCAGCGGGTGGGAGCGGGTGCCGAAGGACGGCAGCGTCATCTTTGTCACCAACCACACCTGCTCGCTCATGGATCCGCTGGTGATGCTGCGGGCCGAGGGGAAGAAAGTGGTCTTCATGGCGCGTGCTGACATGTTCCGCAAGCCGGCTGTGGCGCGCATCCTGCGCTGGCTCCGTATCCTCCCCATCTACCGCATCCGCGACGGCGTCAGCGCCGTCAAGACAAACAGCGAGGCCATCGCCGAGGCTGTCGGCGTGTTGCGCGACCGTTGTCCGCTGTGCCTCTATCCCGAAGGCACTCATCGCCCCAAACACTCGTTGCTGCCTCTCGGCAAGGGCGTCTGCCACATTGCCTTTGAGGCTGTCCGCGACATCGGCGACAAATGGCCCGTCTATATCGTCCCCGCAGGCATCGAGTACAGCGACTATTTCCGCTTCCGTCCCGACATGGAGCTGCAGATTGGCGAACCCATCAACGTCACGGAGTTCGTGAAGAAAAGCCTCCCCCTTACCCCTCCTGAAGGAGGGGAGGCCAGCGGAGGTAATCAGTCCCCCCTCCTTCAGGAGGGGCAGGGGGGAGGCTCTGCCCGTGCTATGAACGCACTCCGCGAGCGGATTGCGGAGGGCATGCGGCCACTCTTTACGTGGATTCCCGACGACGATGACTACGACGCCATCTTCGAGCTGACCAAGCTCAGCGCAGCAGCACAGAAGGAGACGTCCTCACTTGACCGGCGGCGCGACTACAATCAGTCCTTCATTGCCCGACTGCTTGCCTGGCGTGAAGCCGAGTCCGAAGCCGCTCGGCAACTCTTTGCCGATGCCCTCCTATTTAAAAAGGAGCGCGAGCGCGCACGCGTGTCCGTTTATTCGGCTCGCATCGGGCGTAGCGGCGCGAAGTGTTCTCTTGTCTTCCGGACCCTGCTTGCCCTTGTGCTGCTGCCCGTTTGGCTGGCGTGTGCTGTGGTCTGTCTGCCTGTCTGGTTTCCTGCCGAGCTGCTGGCGGCAAAGGCCAAGGATGCCGCTTGGCGCAATACCCGCCGCTTCGGCATCTGCTTTGTCCTGAAGCCACTGCTGACGGTGATGGTGGCCATCCCGGCGTTCTTTTTCCTTCCTTGGTATATCGCCTTGTTCCTGACAGCTCTCTTCTTCCTATGCCTGCCCCTGAAGGCCACTTACGATGGTGCTGAACGTCTGCGCCGCCTTCTTTCCGACTGGCGCTGGCTCTTCCGTCCCCGCCTCCGCCGCCTCTACGACAGGCTCCGGTCACTTCTCACGGAATAAGGCTTCGTCTGGCTCCTGACGAAACGTTTCCCGTCAAGCATCGAAACGTTTCGTCGCGCCCGGCGTAACGTTTCGCCGTACAGTATCCGCCCCGTTTTTTCTCCTTCTCCCCCCTTGCCATGCCAAAGTTCAAGAAAAATCTTGACTTTGGCCATTTGGCTTTTATAAAGTGTTGGACTGCGTCCTTCACTTTTTCGCCATGCCAAAGTTCAAGAGATTTTTTGACTTTGGCCATTTGGCTTTTAAAAAGTGTTCAGAAATTGAACAATTTTCGCCGAAAATCACAAAAAGTGCACTTTTCTTGCACAAGTCAGAATTTTTTACTTATACCTTTGCAGAGCTAAAAACGAAATCAATCGAAAAAAGAACAATGAAAAAAGATTTATTAGCTCATTACATCAAGGTTGCCGTGCGCAGCCTCGAACGTTACAAGTCGCAGACCATCGTCTCCATCGTCGGCCTCGGCGTAGGCTTCATCGGCCTCTCGCTCTCGGCCCTCTGGCTGCGCTACGAGAACACCTTCAACACCGACCTGCCCGACGCCGACCGCCTCTACATGATGGCGATGGGTGAAAAAGGCTCCGTCATGGGCACGCCCGGCGAACTCCTGATGAAGTATGCCGAGATGCCCGAGGTGGAGGGTGCAACGTGCATCAGCACCCAGTGGTGCACCCTGCCCTTCTCGTACGTGGGCGAAAAGATGGTGCTACACAACGAAATGGAGGCTCGCGTCTTGGTGACCGACTCGTGCTTCTTCTCCATGTTCGGACTGAACATCGTGCAAGGCGACCAGCATTTCTATGAGCGCTGGCACGAGGGCGTCGCCATCTCCGAGTCGCTGGCCCGCCGTCTCTACGGTTCGGAAAATCCTGTAGGATGTAACCTGATGATTAACTACGGCGGAGGCGCCGGCTCAGGACGGGACATCATCGCCATCTACGAAGACCTTGACCCTCACTCGGACATCTTTGCGGACATCATCGACGTGCAGGACGCTCGTTATTACGAGGGTACGTTAGTACCCTATGTCACCAAGCTCCATCCCGGCCAGGACGTCTATGAATCCTTCTGCGAGAGGATAAAGACGCTGAGTAAGACGGAGGACAACCTCCTCAACAGGATGAAGCTGGTTCCCCTTCCTTTGAAAGATTCGCACCGGCGCGGCTACAACTCCGAGGGCTCGCTTTCGTACGACCATCTGCGCGCGTTCCTTTTCATCAGTATCATGCTGGTGGTGTGCGCGCTGGTGAACTTCATCACGCTCTTCGTCAACCGCCTGCGAATGCGCCGCCGCGAGATGGCCCTGCGCCTTGTGCATGGTGAGACGGGCCGAGGGCTGGTCGCGCTCTTCAGCATGGAGGCGCTGCTGGTGCTACTGGCTTCCGCCGCCTTCGGCCTGGTGGGCGTCTGGCTGCTGCGCGACGTCTTTGCCACCTATGCCGACATCCGCACGGGCGGCTACGTCCTCACCTGGTCGCTCGCGTTCATGGCGCTGGCGATGGCGGCCTGCCTCGCCATCTGCGTGGTGGCCGTCGTTGTTGTGAAGAATGCCTCCGTCAATCGCTCCATCCGCACCAACCCGCGATCGAACAGCCGCTTCATGAGCATCAGCACGGGTGTGCAGCTCACCATCGGCCTCACGTTCGTCTTCTGCGCTGCGATGATGCTCAAGCAGTTCCACCATCTTCGCGCCTCCGACTGGGGCGTAAACTTCCACAACGTGGCTTTCTTCCGCATCGACCTGCCCAGCTACTACGAGAACGGCAAATTCGTCAATACCAGCCGTGCACAGATGGAGGACAAGGGCCTTATCCCCAAGCTACGCTCCATCCCGGGCATAGAGGAGGTGATGGAACACGGCCGACATCTTGCCGTCAATTCCTACGAATTTGAGTCGCTCAGCCTGCGCCTCCATCCCGAGGACGAGTGGACTTATGCTACACTCCAGCGCGGTTTGTTTGACCCGGGAAGCCCCGTCAACGGCTTCACCGTCCTTGAGGGAACGCTTCCCCGCGAGGACGACTGGCTGCCCGACCAGCTAATCATCACGGAAACTATCCGCAATCAACTGGGACTGACGAGCGCCGTCGGCCAGACCGTCGAGTATAAAACGTACGACGACACGTTCACCGGCACCATTATCGCCGTCATACGCGACATCCTCTTGCATGATGTTCATGATGGTGCTCCTAAACTTTACTGCGCTTTCCGCCCGTTGAATCCTCGCGAAAAAGAGTTGATAGAGTCTCGTACGAACTACGTTGCCTTTACCTTCGATCCCAGACAGAAGGCCGACGTCGTCAAACGCATCCGTGAGATGATGGAACCCTATCCCGAGCTGCCTTGGAACCTGGAGTTCGGAGAGGACACTTTCAGCTACCAGATACGGTGCGACGTGAATCTCGCCCGCCTGCTCACCGCCGTCACCGCGGTCTGCATCGTCATCGCCATCTTTGGCGTCTATAGCATCATCACCCTTGCCTGCCGCCAGCGCCGCAAGGAGATTGCCCTGCGCAAGATTCACGGGGCGAAGCTCCGCGACATCCTCGCGCTGTTCGTCACGGACTACGGCATGATTCTCGTCATCAGCTCGGCTGTTGCCTTTGCCGTAGGTGTGCTCATCATGCGCAGCTGGCTGGAGCAGTACCTCCGCCGCACGCCTTTCTCGTGGTGGGTGTTCGCCGCCATCTTTGTCGGCACCGCCCTCCTCATCGCCCTCTGCGTGGGCGCCCGCGTCTGGCGTACCGCCCGCGAAAACCCCGCCGACGTGGTCAAGAGCGAATGAAGCGACTTCGTCGCAACGAAAATGAAAAATGAAGAATGAAGAATGAAAAATGAAAAATTAATGTTCTGTTATCTGCTATTCACCTGCTGCAGGCATTCCCGTCGGCAAAGCTATTTATTCTTCATTTTTCATTCTTCATATTTCATTTAAAAATCCCTTCATTCTTCATTTATTTGCCTACTCTATTTTTTAACGGCGGCGCTGTCAATATTAACGGGGCCGCTGTCAATATTAACGGGGCCGCTGTTTATATTAACGGCGGCGCTGTTAAAAAACGAGGTCTTACTTCTGCAAAAAGGAATAGGCAAATTGCATTTTCATGAACTGCGTCCGCGAAATCGTCGCTGATGCCTGCGATTATTCTTTTTGTGGGGTTCCCGCTCAGCCGTGTCGGACGACATAAAAGAACTCGCCGAAGTACGTTACGTAATACTTCGGCGAGTTGATGTCTCAAGCAAGGCTTGGCTTTGCTTTGCTTTGCTCTCACTGCTCGTAGCCGTTGGCCGTTGGCCTTCGGCTCTCGCGAATCGGCAAAGGAAGAACTAGCTCTTCCTTTGCTCTCACTGCTCGTAGCCGTTGACCTTCGGTCTTCGGCTTTCACGACTCGGCAAAGGAAGAGCTAGCTCTTCCTTTGCTCTCACTGCTCGTAGCCGTTGACCTTCGGCCTTCGGCTTTCGCGACTCGGCAAAGGAAGAACTAGCTCTTCCTTTGCTCTCACTGCTCGTAGCCGTTGACCTTCGGTCTTCAGCTTTCGCGACTCGGCAAAGGGAGAGCTAGCTCTTCCTTTGCTCTCACTGCTCGTAGCCGTTGGGGTTGTTCTTCTGCCAGTTCCAGCTGTCGCGGCACATTTCGTCGATGCCGTACTCGGCTTTCCAGCCCAGTTCGCGCTCGGCCTTGGCGGGGTCGCTGTAGCAGGTGGCGATGTCGCCCGGACGACGGGGCTTGATGGAGTAGGGGACGGGGACGCCGTTGACGCGCTCGAAGGCGTGGACGATGTCAAGGACGCTGTAGCCGTGGCCGGTGCCGAGGTTGTAGATGGCGAGGCCGCACTTGCGCTCGATGGCTTTCAGGGCGCAGACGTGGCCGCGGGCAAGGTCAACGACGTGGATGTAGTCGCGTACGCCCGTGCCGTCGGGGGTGTCGTAGTCGTTGCCGAAGACGCCCAGCTCGGGACGTTTGCCGACGGCAACCTGGGTGATGTAGGGCATGAGGTTGTTGGGGATGCCGTTGGGGTTCTCGCCGATGCGGCCCGAGGGATGAGCACCGATGGGATTGAAGTAGCGCAGCAGCACGACGTTCCATTCGGGGTCGGCAGCCTGCATGTCCATCATAATCTGCTCGAGCATACTCTTCGTCTGGCCGTAGGGGTTGGTGCAATGGCCCTTCGGGCACTCCTCGGTGATGGGAATCTGGGCGGGGTTGCCATAGACCGTGGCGGAGGAGGAGAAGATGATGTTCTTGCAGCCGTGCTCGCGCATGACGTCGAGCAGCACGAGGGTGCCGGCGATGTTGTTCTCGTAGTATTCAAGGGGTTTGGCAACGCTCTCGCCGACAGCCTTCAGTCCGGCGAAGTGGATGCAGGCATCAAAAGAGAACTGGCTGAACACTTCTTCGAGGCCCTTGCGGTCGCGGATATCGACCTGGACAAAGGGGATGACGGCGCCGCAGATGGCGCTGACACGTTCAAGCGACTTGGGGTTGCTGTTGCACAGGTTGTCGATGACGACGACGTCGTGGCCAGCCTTGTGCAGCTCAATCAGGGTGTGGGAGCCAATGAATCCGGCTCCGCCGGTAACAAGAATCTTCATGATATTTACTGTTTAACGATTTACGATTGTTTTTTATTAGAACTAAAACTTTGAACTAAAACTAAAACTTTTTGAATAGCTTTGGTGTGTGGCATGCAGGACATTTCTCGAGTTTTAGTTTTAGTTTTTGGTTTTAGTTTTTTATTCAAGTTTCGGAAGTTAAAAAACGGTTCCAGACTGCGATGAGCGCCCTGAAAGGGCAGAAAGCCACCAGCCCAGGGCAACGCCCTGGGTTTATTCGGGCACACATCATTCCTCGCCCTGAAAGGGCAAAAGCTTTCCATTCAGAGGGGAACATACAAGCAGCAGCCACAGATTGTAATGCTTTTGACTTAGTCTTATCTTGTCGCGACTCGGCCAAACAAACAAGTTTGTTGGCTCTCGCTGCTCCAAGATTTGCCCTTTCAGGGCGAAAGTCACTTTTGCTGCTTCTACCCAGGGCGTTGCCCTGGGCTGGGTGCTCATTGCCCCTTCGGGGCGCTCCTCTCTGGTACGATTTCATACTACCGAAACTCTTAATTCTTAACTAAATAAAGCTTTTAGCTAAAGAAGTCTGCGATGCCTTTGTCCATGCCGCTGAAGCCCATGAAGGCCATGGCGAGGAGTCCGGCCACGATGAGGGCGATGGCCATGCCCTGCATGCCCTTGGGGATGCGGACGAGGCTGAGCTGCTCGCGGATGCCGGCAAAAACGATAAGGGCAAGAGCGAAGCCGAGGGCGGTGAAGAGGGCGTAGAGGGTACCCGTCAGCAGGTTGGGCTCGAGGCCCTGGGCATTATAGGTGCCGTTGGCCACGAGGATGCTGACGCCGAGGATGCAGCAGTTGGTGGTGATGAGCGGGAGGAAGACACCCAGCGCCTGATAGAGCGCAGGGCTGAGCTTCTTCAGCACAATCTCGACCATCTGCACCAGCGCGGCAATGACGAGGATGAAGACGATGGTCTGCAGATAGCCCAGGCCCAGGGGATTGAGCAGCCACACCTGCAGGAGGTAGGTGACGATGGTGGCGATGACGAGCACGAACGTGACGGCAAGGCCCATGCCCTTGGCGGTCTCAATCTTCTTCGATACGCCGAGGAAAGGACAGATGCCCAGGAACTGGGACAATACGATGTTGTTGACCAGTATGGCGGAAATGAATATCAGTATGTAAGCCATGGCGTTTATTTCTTAACAAGGTTGAACAGGGCGATGAGGAAGCCGAGGGTGATGAAGGCACCCGGGGCAAGGACAAACACCAGCATGTTGGTGGAGGCGGGGAGCACGTTGAGGCCGAAGATGGAGCCTGTGCCGAGCAGCTCGCGCAGCGCACCCAGCACGGTAAGCGCCATGGTGAAGCCGAGGCCCATGCCCAGACCGTCGAAGAACGAGGCACCGGGACCGTGCTTGGCGGCAAAGGCTTCGGCACGGCCGAGGATGATGCAGTTCACCACGATGAGGGGAATGAAGAGGCCCAAGGTGGCATAAAGGTCAGGCAGGAAGGCCTGCATGAGCATCTGCAGCGCCGTGACGAACGAGGCGATGACAACAATGTAGGCGGGGATATGAACCTTGTCGGGGATGAGGTTACGCAGCAGCGAGATGACGACGTTCGAGCAGACCAGCACAAACGTGGTGGCCAGACCCATCGACATGCCGTTGATGGCCGACGAGGTGGTGCCCAGCGTGGGACACATGCCCAACAGGAGGACAAACGTGGGGTTCTCCTTGATGAGACCGTTGAGAAATACTTTCAAATTATTCATAGTGTGTACCTCCTATTCGTTAATCATGATGCTGTGAAGTCGCTGAGGTGGCGGCATCGGCCTGCTGGCCGCGGAAGACGTTGTAGGCGTTCTGGACGGCACGCAGGAAGGCACGCGAGGTGATGGTGGAGGCGGTGATGGCATCCACGTCGCCCCCATCCTTGCTGACGGTGAGCTTGCTGGCGGCAGGGTTCATGCCGACGATGTTGTGGTTGCCGGCAGGGTCAGGGTTGCCGAAGAAGGCTTTCGAGAAGCCGCCCACCTTCTTCTCCGTCGAGGCGGAGGCGGTGCGGAACCATTCGCCGGCACGGGCGCCGAGGCCCGGAGTCTCGGCATGTTCCATGACCTGATAGCCGAGAATCTCACCGTCGTTGGCAAAGCCTACGAGCACGACGATGTCGCCGCCGAAGCCCGCCTTGTCGGTGGAGCGGACAGCCGTGCCGGCATAGGAGCCGTCGGCACGGGTGACGGCAAAGAGCGTGTAGCCGTCCACGTCCGTCTCCTTCACGGACACCTCTTCGGCGGCATCGATGCGGAGGACGGATTTGATGCCGTCAGACTGATTCTTTTCCTTTATCGCTTTGATGGGCTCTTGGGTGACGCTGTTGATGAGAGCCAGCAACGCTGCTGCCACCAACGCGATGAGGGTGAGCGAGAGCACCATGTTCTTGAGGGATGATGTGAGCCGTTTCATTTCTTTACCTCCTTTGCAAAACGTTTGGGTTTACAGGCATTGTTGATGAGGGGCGTGAAGCCGTTCATGATGAGGATGGCGAACGACATGCCTTCGGGGTAGGAGCCGAACAGGCGGATGCAGATGACGAGGAAGCCGATGCAGGCGCCGTAGATGAGCATGCCCTTGTGGGTCATGGGCGAGGTGACGTAGTCCGTCGCCATGAAGATGGCACCTAGCATCATGCCGCCAGCCAGCAGATGCTTAAGGCTGAGCATGCAGATGTCGCCAAAAGGCATTCCGCCGCGGATGGCGTAGAAAAGTACGCTGAAGACGAAGGCGCTGAAGAGGATGCTGACGGGGATGTGCCAGCTGATGATCTTCCGGAGCAACAGGATGGCGAAGCCGACGAGAAGCAGTAGGGCGCTGACCTCGCCCAGCGAGCCGCCGATGTTGCCGAAGAACAGGTCACCCAACCCGGCTTCCGGCAGGTTGGCAAGCGGCGTGGCGCCCGTCGTGGCGTCGGCGTAGGCGGTGTACTGGTGGGGCACAGGCCACGTCGTCATCTTCACGGGGAAAGAGATGAGCAGGAAGACACGTCCCAGCAGGGCGGGGTTGAAAATGTTGTTGCCCAGCCCGCCGAACGACATCTTGCCTACGCCGATGGCAAACAGCGCACCCATTATAATAATGTATAGCGGCAGGTTGCTCGGCAGGTTGAACGCCAGCAGCAGGCCGGTAACGATGGCTGAGCCGTCGCTGAGCGTCGTCTTCGGGTTCTTGAGGATATACTTGTTGATGGCCCACTCAAACAGCATGCATGAGGCTACGGACGTGAGCGTCACAATCACAGCCCCCAGGCCGAACACGTAGAACGACCAGAGCATGGCGGGCAGCAGGGCGATAATCACCCAGTCCATGTTCCGCCGGATGCTGTCGCCGCTGTGGACATGGGGCGACAGGGATACTTTCAGTTTATTTGACATAAGGCAATTTACTATTTGAAGATGTAATGTTTACGATTTGGCTGCACGGGCGCGGATGATGCCGCCGACGGTGCCTTTGCCCATGCGGATCCAGTCGAGCAGCGGACGGTGGGCAGGGCAGGTGAACTGACAGCTGCCGCACTCGATGCACGTCATGATCTGTTCGGCTTCGGCACGCTCCCAGTCGGTGTGCTCGGCGAGTTTCTGCAACAGGTAGGGCTCCAGTCCCATCGGGCAGGCGGTGACGCACTTCGAGCAGCGGATGCAGGGCTGAGCCTCGCCGCGGAGAGACTCCTTCTCGGTCATCAACAGGATGCCTGAACTTCCTTTACAAACGGGAACGTCGGTGTTGAGCAGGGCCTTGCCCATCATGGGACCGCCGCCTATGACCTTGCCCGTATCCTCGGGCATGCCGCCGGCACGCTCGATGAGCAGGCTCATGGGGGTGCCCATGCGGGTGAGCAGGTTCTTCGGTTCGGCGACGCTCTTGCCCGTGACGGTGACGACGCGCTCGAAGAGCGGTTTGTTCTTCATTACGGCCTCGTAGATGGCGAAGGCGGTTCCGACGTTCTGCACAATGGCGCCTACGTCGGCGGGCAGGGCAGGGGGATTAGGCACCTGGCGGCCAACGACAGCATCGATGAGCTGCTTCTCGCCGCCCTGCGGGTATTTCACTCGGAGCGGGCAGACCTCAATGCCGGCGAAGCCCTTGGCTTTCTCCTGCATCAGGGCGATAGCATCGGGCTTGTTGTTCTCGATGGCGATATAGGCTTTCTTGACGCCCACGGCCTTCATGATGAGGCTGACGCCGACGAGGATTTCATCGGGCTTCTCCATCATCAGGCTATGGTCGGCCGTAAGGTAAGGCTCGCACTCGACGGCGTTGATGATGACGACATCGACAGGCGTGCGGGGACTGAGCTTGACGTGAGCGGGGAAGCAGGCGCCTCCCATGCCGACGATGCCGGCCTCCTGTACGCGGGCCACAATCTCCTTCGGCTCCAGCGTGGTGTCGCGCACGAGCGCTTCGCTGCGGTCGATGGTCGGCTCCCACTCGTCGCCCTCGACATCGATGATGATGGCAGGCTTGCGGTAGCCGCTGGCATCGACGATGGTGTCAATCTTGGCCACCTTGCCTGAGACGGACGAGTGGATGGGTGCCGACACGAAGCCGCCTGCATCGGCAATCTTCGTGCCAACCTTGACAACGGCCCCTCTTGCCACGCATGGCACGGCAGGGGCACCGATATGTTGCGACAGGGGGAACACGGCCTGCTTCGGAAGCTCCATGACCTCTATCTTCTTTTCCGCAGAGAGCTTGTTCTCTTGGGGATGTACTCCACCTATTCTGAATGTTTTCATACGCTTGGGGTTTCGGGCGCTTTTGGCGCGGTTTCAACAGTAGGGATGACGACCTGGACGGGCTCAGCGGCAGCCGGAGCTGCGGGAGCCGCCGGAGTTTCCTGGGCTACCGGTTTTTCCGGCGTGGCGGGTTTGATTTCCGGCGTGGCGGGAGCTTCCACCTTTGGCTTACGTGGCGGGAAGTTCATGGCCAGGATGGAACCCTGCGGACAAGCCTCTTCGCACTTCCGGCAGAGACGGCACTTCGCGGGGTCGATGTAGGCCAGATTGTTCTCCAATGTAATGGCCTCGAATTCGCACGTCTTGACGCACTTGCCGCAGCCGATGCAGGCGGCGGCACAGGCTTTCTTCGCCACGGGGCCTTTTTCCTTGTTCACGCAGCGCACCACCATGCGGCGGCCTTTCTTGCCCATCGGGCGGAGCTCGATGATGCCACGCGGGCAGGCCTTGGTGCACTTGCCGCAGGCCGTACATTTCGTCTCATCGACTTCGGGCAGACCCGTTTCGGGGTTCATGTGGATGGCGTCGAACGGACATGCCGCTACGCAGTCGCCGCAGCCCAGACAGCCGTAGAAGCATCCCGTCTCGCCGCCTGCCGTGTTGTGGGCGATGCGGCACGTGCGTACGCCATCGTACTGCACGGTGCGGGGACGGTTGGCACATGTGCCGTTGCAACGCACCACGGCCACCCGTTGCTCGCCAGCCTCGGCTGTCAGGCCAAGAATGCCGGCTACCTGTTCCATCACTGGCTGTCCACCCACGGGGCACAACTTGCCCTCCAGCGAACCGCCGTCGGCTGCCTTCACGCAGGCCTCTGCAAAGCCGCCGCAGCCGGGAAAGCCGCAGCCGCCGCAGTTTGCTCCTGGCAGCACCTCTGTCACCTGAGCGATGCGAGGGTCTTCTTCGACGGCAAACTTCTTCGCTGTCAGGAAGAGCACGGCGGCTAACACCAGCCCAAGCACGCCCAACGCAATCACTGCTACTAAAATCACATTCATTTTTATTTTATTGTTTAACGTTTAATGTTTAACGTTTAACGAACACGTCCTCTTACTTTTTTTGTTTAACGTTTAATGTTTAACGTTTAACGAACACGTCCTCTGAACTCTAACCTCTAACCTCTAACCCTCATCTACAATATGAAAGGCAAACTCACGGCGAAGCTTGTCCTTGAAAAAGCTGAGTCCGACGTACCACGCCAAGGTGGTTCCGATGGCGGCCAGGGCGCAGACGGGTTCGCTGAGGGGCGTCAGCTGGGAGAGGACGACGATGACAGCTGTCAGCAACGCCAAGGGATAGAGAAACGCCAGCCGGACGGCTTTCATGCCGCCGCTCGTTGTTCCTTCCACGATGACGGTCTGTCCGGGAATGAAGGTGTGGGCATCGGGGGTGACGATGTCTATCTGCTTCTCCTTGCTTTCGGCAGCATGGCAAAGCCCACGAGCGCCACACGCCGCGCAAGCCGAAGTTTGCACGATGCGTACTGTCAACTGGTTCGCTTCCACGCGTTCTACCGTAGCCGTATGCTGTATTCTTTCCGACATTAGACAAATTTCGCGCGAAATTACGATTATCCGCGCGAAATTGCAAATTTTTTCTTCCTTTTCTACTCTTTTCCTCTAAAAAGGGGACTTAGGCTGCTTTCCGTTAGAACGGCCTTCCGCCGCCAAAGCCGCCTCCGCCACCGCCGTAGCCGCCGCGGCCACCGCCGCCACGTTCGCCACTGCTGCCGCGCTCGCCACCGCGCTCGCCACCGCCAAACTGCATGGCTCCGCGCATCATTTCGCGACGGGTGTTGCGGTCGCCAATGAGGTTGAGGCGATAGATGAAGTGAAGCATGAAGTAGCTGTTGATGCTATTGCTGTAGGTGTCGGTGTGGCCCGTGGCGCTGATATTACGGTTGACGTTGCTCTGCTGGCCGAGGATGTCGTAGAACTGCAGGCTGACGGTGGCTGCATTCATACGGAGGAAACTCTTTGAAATCTGGGCGTTCCAGAGCAACTCGTCGGTGTTGAACTCGGCGCTGCTGTATCCGCGACGGCTGTTCATGCTGAGGTTCGTGGATATCTTGATGTTCTGCCAGGGGATATTGAAGTTGGCGTTGGGGCCGTAGTTGAACTGCCACGTGTCCTGCTTGTTCTCGGGCTGCATCTCGTTGAGGGCGTGGTTGTAACGGACGTTGCCGCGGATGGTGATGTCCATCCAGTCGTTCCTATAGCTGCCTGAAAGGGATTGGTTGACGCCAATCTGATGGGTGGTGGCGAGGGGATAGACCGGATTGTCGAGCGTGAGGGCGCCAGAGCGGAGGAAACTCTCGCGGTGGCTGTAGTTGAAGCCTGTGCCGGTGGAGACGTTGAAGCGCTGGTTGGTGAGGGCAGTGTTGAAGTTGAAGTCCGTGCCGGCATTCCATGTGCTCCAGAAGCCGTCGAGGTTGGTGGGACGGGTGATGCGTCCGCCCGTCTCTTCGTTATAGGTGGTCTGGTTGACGATGTTGTTGAGCGTGTTGCCGGCATTGACGCTGAAGTTGATGTTGCGCAGGTGCTCGGCGTTGTAGTCGCGGAACTCCACGCGGAGGGTGTTGTTGAAGGTGGGCTTCAGGCCGGCGTTACCCGTAGTGATGTTCATGGGGTTGCTGTCGTCGACGACCTCGATGAGCTGGGTGAGCTCAGGCTCCTGGCTGCGTCCGCGGTAGTTGACGTTGAGGCTGCGCTGCTTGGTGAAGCGGTAGCGGTAGTTGAGCGTAGGCGTCCAGTTGAAGACGGTACGCGTGGTGTCGATGTGGATGCCCTGATACTGCTGGTCCATGTGGCGCGTCTGGGGCTGCAGCTCGAAACCGACGTTGACGTTATAGTTGTCGGTGACCCTGCGGTACTGGGCGACGATGTTCTGGTTCAGCTGCTCGTCGATGGAGAAGCGGCTGAGCCGTTCGCTGAGGTATGCCTCGTACTCGTCCTGCCAGAGCCATTCGGCGAGGTCCCAGTTGGGAATCCATCCGGGCAGGTCGTAGGTGTTGCGCTGGTTGTCGCGGTAGCGGTAGCTGATCTGGTAGGAGAGCTGCAGGTAGGTGGCGAGGGCGAGGGGTTCGCTCCACATGACGCGTCCGTTGAGGTTGTAGTTCTTCGAGGGCGTGTTGCTGTAGCGGTTGATGGTGGAGGTGCTGTCGCCACGCTGATAGAAGCGTGTGAACGAGGTGCTCTGTGAGATGTTCTTGCTGGTGATGTAGCCTCCGTTGGCCTGAAGGGTGACGTTGCGCCCCTCGGTGTTCATGCGGTGATTGATCTGCAGGGAGGCGTTGACGGAAGTGCTGTTGTTGTTACCCTCTGAAGCCGACGTGGCGAAGTTGATGCGGCTGTTCCCCGCGGGGTCGGTCCAGGCGGAGTCGAGGGGGACGTAGTCGCTGCCGGGGTAGAGGTTGGCGATGGTCTCCTCGGGGTCTTGGTTGAACGTCGACGAACGGCTCTGGTTGATGTTGGCGCCCTGGCTGTAGCTGAAGTTGGGGCGTATGATGATGCTCCATGTGGTGTCGGGACGCCATTCGAACTGGAAGTCACCGCTGGCGCGGCGGTTCTGGTTGAGTCCCTGGCTCCATCTGTTGGAGAACGAGCTGGTGCCGTTCTGCAGGTAGGTCTCGCTTGACGAGCGGTTCTGCGAGTTTCCTTCTGAGAGGCTGAAGTTGACGTTTCCGCCCACACGGTACTGATATTGGTTCTGGCGCCATTTCTCGCCGAAGTTCTTGGCCATGTTGAAGCCGCCTGCGGTGCTGGTGGTGAGGCCTGTGCTGCCACCGCCTCGTCCGCCACGTCCGCCGCCGCCGATGCTGCCGCCTGCCACGTTGCCCGTGTTGGCAAAGATGGTGTACTGCTGCTGGCTCTCGAAGCGGTTCATCATGATGCTTCCGGTATAGAGGTTGTTGATGCCCAGGTCCTTGACGAACTCCGTCTGGTAGGTGGGTTGTCCGTAGCCGAGGTCGATGTTGCCTATCCAGCCTTGCATCATGTTCCGTTTTATCTCAAGGTCGAGCACGAACTCCTCCTCGCCGTCGTCGATGCCTGTCTCGCGGCTGAGGTCGCTCTTTCGCTCGTAGTTCTTGATGCGCTTGATGATGCTGGCCGGCAGGTTTTTGGTGCCGATCTCGCGGTTGTTGCCGAAGAACTCCTCGCCGCCCACCAGCAGACGGTCAATCTTACGTCCGTTCATCTTGATGGTGCCGTCGTCCTCAATCTCAATGCCAGGAATCTTGCGAAGCAGTTCCTCCAGCACAGAGCCTTCGGGGACGCGGAAGTTCTCAGCGTTAATCATCAGCGTGTCCTCCACCATCTGTATGTCGGCCATCTGTGCTTCGATGACAGCCTCTTTCAGCAGGATGGCGTCGCTCTTCAGCTTGATGGTGTCCAGACGAATGGCTTCTGTGCGTCTGTCGACGGTGAAGGGCTTGTCTTGTGTGCCGTAGCCGATGTACGAGATGCGGATGTAGTAATTGCCCGTCTTGACGCGCTTCTGCACTTCGAAGTGTCCGTTGTTAAACGTAGTGACGCCCTCGACGAAGGCGCTGTCGGGCAGCGACATCCACTGGACGGTAGCCTGCGGCACCGGCTCGCCCGTCTCGTAGTCCATTACTATACCCTGCACGTTCACCGTGCGCTGCTGCTGTGCCGTCGCGGCAAGACTCAGCGCCATGCATACGCCCACCAGGGCTATTCTCTTGCTCATGCTGAAAGATGTGATCATCATATATTTACATTAGGAATAAGGTGCGCAATACATTTCGCGCTACATTTTTCAGACATTGGACGAAGAAAAAGGTTTAAAAACGCCCAAAACTACGTTTTTCATGCAACTGTTTCTATTTTTTTTATTACCTTTGCCGCTGAAAAAGACGGAATACTATCATCTATGGCCCCTTGTATGAAGTTCAATCCTGTACATCCCCTTTTTAGCCGCTTCCATCTGTTAGTGGCTGTTGTCGTTTGCATTGTCTGTTTTGGCTGTACCCGTCCTTCGCCCCAGCCTTCCGACTCTTCATCTTCTGACCGCTACACCGAAGGGAAGGCTATGAGTAAGCACCGCACCGAGCCCGAGCGGGCCATGACGATGATAGATTCTGCCGTCATCGTGGGCAACGTCACGGCCGCACGTGGCAAATATCTCAAGGCCGTCACCCAGTATGGTGGATTGCACAACTACCCTTTGTCGCGTCAGACTTGTCTTGACTTGCTTAAGGGTGATCTGCAACCCGACTCCGTCACCCTCGAGCAGACCTACCTGCTGCTGACCAGCATCGAGTACACCACGGGCAACTATCCTGCCGTCATCGGCTATGCCACCGAGGCCTCACGCCTGGCCCATGCCCTCGACATGCCCGACGAGGTGGGCAAGATGGAGGGGTTCATCGCCCATGCCATGGCTCAGGGCGGACGTACCGACGAGGGGATTGCCAGGTTGCGCAGCATCATCGACGACCTCAAGCTGGATACCTACAAAGGGCTGGTGGCCTACCAGGGCACCTCGGTAAAGCTGCTCCGCATACTCGTCGACGACGAGCGTTATGAAGAGATGGTGCCCGTGTGCGATTCACTGTTGCGGCGCATGGACGAGCTTGTTGACCACCCCGACCGCTTCAGCGGTATGATTAATAACTTCGACCCCGCTGAGTATGCCGATTATGGCCGTGGCCAGGCTTTGGCCTTCCTCGCCATTGCCTACGCCCGGTTGGCGCATCAGGCCGACACTCCCGGCGAGCGGGCAGCCTGTCTTGCCAGAGCCCGCGAGGCCGATGCCGAGATTCAGCGCACGGCGTGGAGCCAAAGCATCGACTGCGACCGTCTGATGTCGGCTGCCTACCACTACATGGGCGAGTTCGACCGTTTCGACAAGGCTATGCGCCGCATGGAGGATGACTATACCGACACCATCAACGCCAACGTCGTCATCTGCCTTGAGCAGCGCAGCGAGGCCTGCGAGCTGCAGGGCCGTTATGCCGAAGCCCTTCGTTACATGCAGCGCGCCAGGGTCATCCACGACAGTCTCGACCTCCGCAATCAGCGCGACCAGCTGGCAGAGCTGGCCACCGTCTACAATCTGCAGGAAGAACAATTGGCTCGTCAGGGTGCCGAAGCGGATGCCCGGTTCTACCGCCTGCTCACTATGTTCATCACCTTTGTTCTCGTAGCCGTTCTCTTTGTCGCCATCCTGATGTACTATAAGCGTCGACGCATAGCCGAGAAAAACCGTGCTCTTGTCAGGATTATAGATGAGATGGAGAAGCATCGGAAGACAACCGAGGCTGAAGCCAAGGAGAAGGAAAAGGGCGACCCTGCTCTTTTCGAGCGTTTCACCGCCCTCATCCACGACGAGCAGCTTTACCGCAACGCAGCTATCGACCGCGACACCGTCTGCCATCGCCTCGGCATCGACCGCCACGTGCTCAACCAATTGCTCAACACCTACGCTGACGGCCTCTCCCTGCCTGCCTATATAAATAAGGTTCGTGTCGAAGTGGCCTACGAACTGTTGCGCGACGATCCCGACCGCAGCATTGCCGATGTAGCTGCCGACGTAGGCTTCACACCCCAGAACCTACGAATCCAGTTCAAGAAACAGTTCGGCATTACCCCCACTGAATATCGCCAGAACCGAGAGCCGCACGGTGACGTCTGACGCTGTCAACCACATCAGGAAAGTCGCAAAAAAAAAATACTGCTAACCGAATCAGAGTCTGACGCTGGCGGCATAGTGTATGTCGTAAGCCTTAGAATGTCTGACGCTATTTTTTTCTCCCCTGTTTTTTGTATTTTTACTACATTACTACACTCTTTGTTGCAAGTATAAGATATATAGTCTTTTATGCATAAAAATTGAGAATTTACTACACGATTACTACACGATTACTACACGATTATTACACGATTACTACACTATTTAGCCGATTTTCGCTCTTTTGAAGGCATTATTATCATGCAGTTTGTGGCGTACAGGAGGAAAGAGGAAGGAAAGTGGGCCAGAAGTGCTGAAAATGGTAGAAACATGGTCTGTTGTGAGTAAACGGACAAGAATGGAGGTGCTGTAACAGAAAAAGCGGCTCGAGAAGGAGCTTTGGGACCAGTCCGTTGGAAAAAGTGTTACAGTGTTACAGTTGTTTTGCAAGCCATTCCTTTTGCCAAAAATCAATTCTATATATATCTATATATATATATATATATTTATATATATATAGATATATAGTTAACATTTTCTCCAATTGTGGAGGTTTAAAAAATAACTGTAACACTGTAACACTGTAACAAATAGCCTGTCCTTTTGTTTGTATAGCTTTGTTTATCAGTATTTTATGTTTATCTTTTTTTGTCTGTCAACAACATTTTTCGGCTTTTTGCAGAATAAACATCTAAATTTTCGTTCCGAAAAGACTTCTTTTCCCACCTCAAAAGGGGATTTTCGGACATTTTCGGGCAAAAAACCTACACAAGGTTGGGGGCACAAAAGTGCCACTTTCTTCATTTTTTTGAATAAAAGGAGGCTTTGTTGACGGTTTTCTTGTACCGAACTGACGTTGTCGGAAATCAATTCCGACACTCAGGCTGATGCCACATCATTACGCACTGAAAAAAGTTTTGACTGCGTTGAAACCACAGCGCTAAGCGATAAAAAATTATTTGACTGCGCTGTGACGCCAGCGCTAAGCAATAAAAAAAGATGAGCTTAATGGATGATTTTTGCGGGTAATTATCGATATTTCGTTGTACGTTAGTTTGTTATATGATTTCTGTAAGGTGTTAGAATTGCTGAATGTTAGATTTATTTTCGATTACCGCGAAGCGTAAATTTGGGCGTGCGCCCAAATGTATGCATTATTTTGGGTAAAATGTTTTTTAAAAAAAAACTAATTTTGTAGGCGAATTAATATCACTAACCCAGAATGGAATCCCAAGCAGCACTCTTCCGTCGTCTCGAGGCGCTCATCTATGACGAGCACCTCTACCGCGATGGTGCTTTCGACCGCCAAGCCGTCTGCAAGCGTCTGGGCATCGACCGTCATGTGCTCAACCGCCTTCTGAACACTCATGCTGACGGCCTCTCCTGGCCTGCATATATCAACAACGTGCGGCTCGACACCGCCAGAGGCCTTCTTCTCAGCGAGCCGCTCGACACTAGCCTCACACAGATTGCTGCCTCCGTGGGCCTCTCGCTGCAAAACATGCGCCTGCTGTTCAAGAAACACTATGGCGTAACCCCCACCGAATACCGCGAAAACCGGTTATAACAGACTTTACTTAATAATTAATAAGGTATAATTTTTAAAAACCATTTGTGATTATGAAAAGATTAAATTCAAGAACCGAACGACGGTGGCAGGTGCCGCTGTCAGGCCGATTGCATGGAACGCGGCTATGGCCCGTGGCTATGCTTTTAGCGGTTGTGTTGGCTTGGCTGCCGCAGCAGGCAAGAGCCGATGGAGATTACTACGCTCATCTCCAGTTGCGGGATGTCAGCTACGACAGAAATAGCAACGGCAGCAGCCCGTATGTGTCATTCTACATGTGCTACTACAACGATTACGGCACCGACGAGGGCTACATCAAGGATAAAGGCGGTGGCATGACCTTATATGCCAGCAAGGACGGTGGAAGCAGTTGGACGAAGATACTCTTCCTCTACACCTCAACCGTCAGCTCAGGTACTCCTTCCGCTTATACAGAAACAGTAAGTGGTATGGGTTGTAATAAGGATGGCAATCCAGTTGTGTACAACGTAGGTACAGGTATTTATGACGACAATTTTAGCATCAAGATCAAGTGGGTGTTACCCCTGCAATGGCGCAACTGTAACATCAAGATCAAAGCATCAGGTACTTGGATCGACAAGGATGGATCGAATAAAGTTTCCGTGAACAAAACTGTCGATATAGCCACTCCCTATACATTCAAAACTCGCGACCTCTTATGGAACACGGGCTGGAGTGTTGACACCGAAGGTAATATGACCGTGCCCTATAAGTTCGGCGACGCTTGCAATACCGACGGTGAAACAAAAATCTGGAACAAGATTGACAATTCTTGGACCAACAAGATATCGGCAGTGGAATTTAGTAGTAGCGGCAGTTACGTTAGTGGCTCCTATACTTTCAAACTGTCCGATATTGGCAAGAGCTATACAACAGATTTTAAAATTACTCCTTATCACGAATTCTGTCATACTAATGACAAGGACGCTAGCAATGGCAGGAAAGTCTATACTTCAGAAGCGGCGGAACTGAAATTCTACAAATTTCCTGTGCCCGAAATCACCAAGGCCTCCTTTGACCAGGAAGAAAACAAGCTGACGCTGATTTGGAAAGAAAGCACCACGAATTATTTAACCGGCAATCACAATACAAAGTGGGCTATCTATCGCAACGGTGTATATGTGACGTCAATCCTTCAGGACCAGACGGGAACGAGCTATTTTAGAGGTGAAGAATACAATACCTATCAGAACGGTCAGTTCGTTTTCTACGACGACGCTACAGAAGATGGCTTTGTATTCGACGAGAGTGTGGAGTATACGGTCTACTATATCTGGAAAGAATGGAATGAGAAAACGGCAAAGGTAAGCGCTCTCTCTGCTACTGCAACGGCGAATACCTTGGTCACGCTGCCTGTGGCGAATCTGAGTTCAGAGTCCAAATCCGACAGAGTTGTCCTCACCTGGACTTCCGATGCACACAAGAAGAGCTGGGGCCATGAGTACCGCATCTACGTGGATGACGAGACGGAACCCATCTACACCATTAAACCGAACGATGATCAGACTGATTACAAGTGGGAACATCGCACCACCGACCAGCACACCGACCGTCAGGACGGCGTGGATAACGGCGTTCCGTATGTTGAGGAACCGCTGAATGCCTGCGATCCTCACGACTATCGCGTGGTGAGCTACGTGAACGGTCTGATTCCAAGCGAGGTGACCCTCACTAAGCGAGCCATCGGTAGCGGCACGCTCTTCTACTCCTTTGACGCTACGAAGGGTGTCTATCCCGGCATGGTGAAACTTTCGTGGCACGTCGACCTGCAGGGCAACAAAGATGCCAAGACCTACATCGTTGAACGGCGTCCGGCCGAGAAGGACGATGCCCCGTGGGAAACCGTCAGCCCGGGCTTCACGAGCCGCGATGATTATGTGAACTTCACCGACGACACACCCCTGCCGGGCGTCTATTACGAGTACCGCGTCACGGTGATCGACAACTGCAGTGATGGCACTCAGGTCACCAACAGCATCACCAACATCGGCTTCGCCCAGACTACGGGTACCGTGAGCGGACGCATCACCTTCGGCTCTTCCGGCACCTCCGTGGCGGGCGTCGATGTGGTAGCGAAACGCATTGGGGCCTCGGCCAATACAACCAACCAGTATCACGCCATGCGCTTCAAAAGCACCGGCGGCGTTGTCACATGGACTTACCCCGAAACCGATTATGCTGCCGGGAAATTCAACTCAGCCAACTTCTCCATGCAGATGTGGATTAGTCCCGATGAGCTCTCCTCAGCGCTGTTCGCACGCTTTGGTGACAACTGCGGCCTCGGCATGGACGAGGAAGGAAAGCTGTTCTTCCGCAACGGGACAGAGTCTGTTGCCTTCGACAGCCTCAGTCTGACGAAGGATGCCTACAGCCAGGTGACGCTGACCCGCAGCGGCAAAACGCTGATCGGCTACCTTACGAAATACGGCGCTGACGGCATTGCCGTGCTGAAGGCAGACACGGTTAGCTTTAGCGGCAATATTTCTCTCGGTAGCGCCACCGATTTCACGTTAGGTTACTTCAAGGGCTACATCGATGAGTTCCGTCTGTGGACAAAGTACCTCACGAAAGATGAAGTCAAGGAGAACTTCGACCACCTGCTCGTAGGCAACGAGACGGGTCTGGAAACTTACTGGACCTTCGACGAGGGCCTCAGCCGGCAGTTCTTCGACACCTCGCGCGAGGGTACCGTCTATCATCAGCATCACGGAGTCATGGGTAGCAACACCGAGACACATACCTACACCCCGTCGCATCTGGCCCTGAAGGCCAAGACCGATACGGACGGTAACTACATCATCCAGGGCGTACCGTTCAGCGGCGAAGGCACCACCTACGCCATCGTGCCCCAGCTGGCCAGCCACGAATTCAACCCCACACAGCAGCTGCGCTTCGTAAGCAACAACTCGCTCGTACACAACGGCACGGACTTCACCGACATTTCGTCGTTCTCCGTCAGTGGCGTCATCTATTATTCCGGCACCACCTATCCTGTAGAAGGTGTTAATTTATATGTCGATGGCGTCATCTGCACCAAGGACGGCTCCATGATAGCCACCAACGCTGACGGTGAGTTCACCATCAGCGTGCCTATCGGTAACCACTATATCGAGGTCGCTAAGAACGGCCATGTGTTCGAGAACAACGGACGCTATCCTGCCGACCCGGAAGGTACCGGTGAGAAGTTCTACTTCAACCAGAAGATTACCGGCCTTGAGTTCCGCGACACCACGCTGGTCAACTTCACGGGCCGCGTAGTGGGTGGCGACATCGAGGGCAACAAGCCGGTGGGCTTCGCTCAGAGCGAGAACAACATCGGCGTCACCCAATTCTTCCTCCAGGCACAGAACACCACTCCCTTCCTGAATGCCGTGAAGAAAAAAATCTCCGATACCAGTTTCGAATACGTCCCTGACTCTGTCGTTACGGCAGTGTCGTCGGGTTGCGAGAAAATCAACAGCACTTCGTGGCGCGGCGCCACAATCGACAGCTGCCGCTACATCTACATAGAGACGGATGCGCAGACGGGCGAGTTCTCGGCCATGGTGCCGCCGTTAGTGTACAGCATAGGCGACATCGTGGTGAAGAATAAGAAGGGTCTCATCGTGGGTGGCAACGTGTCAGTCGACCTGAGTAACCCGCTGGTCGAGGCCTCCGATACGCTCACTGACGACACGGGCGACTTGATCTACACATACAACTCGAAGCTCGTGCAGGCCTATCACAGTACACCGGTATTCACCGTCAGCCAGAAGGGTCGTACCGACGGCTCGTTCGGCATCAAGTCTTACAAGATGAAGGACGACACCGTCATCGACGACATCTACACAGTAAAAGACGACGGCACCGTCGCCTATAACTACGGTGTCGATGGGCATAAGGCCCCGCTGTTCGTAGGTGATAAAACCTATGAGTTCCTGCTCGAAGGCTATGAGGAGTACACGAACTACGACGGCACCAGTCCGAAGACGTTTAAGGTGCCGCTGCAGGACGTGGTTGTGACCATCGATAATGCCTTGTCGTCTGAGCAGGCGGTGTTCGTGGTCGATGGTGAGGTTACCTACGACGACGGCACGACCGCTACCGCAAAGGCAGGACAGGTCCATGATCTGAAGAGCAACCAGCTGCAGCTCGACGAAGAGGGCAAGGCTACCTACAAGTGGACAGCCGGACTGCCTAACGTGTCCGAACCCTACACCCGTACTATCTCCATGAGCTACGAAATCAATGGCAACCCGAGCCAGTGGACCGGCAGCGGCATGGAGGGTATCGTCATGGGCGACCTGCCTACGGGTAACAATTTCGTGACCAGCGGTCCCGACAAACTCCTGATGATTTTGCGCGACCCGCCAGGCACAGGCTCTTCGGCCGAGTGGAGCACGGGTACAACGACCTCGCTGACTAAGCTGGTGAACGACACTTGGTCAGAAAGCTTCGAAAGCGGCTTCACCAGCCATTTAGGTCATGAAATTAAATATATTTCTGGCGTTGTGCAGGGAGCTGTGAAAGTTGATGCTACATCTGCAGAGATATCAGACAAAGATGATCTTACCACCCACGTCACGGAAGAAAACGAGGGTGAGAAAGGCGAGACCGTCGAGACCTCCATCTCCATCAGCGAAGTGGTGGCCACCAGCGGCGAGTCTGACTTCGTGGGAGCCGACGGTGACGTATTCGTCGGCCAGGCTACCAACGTTATTTTCGGCGACGCCCGCCATGTAGGTTTCAAGAATACAGGATCGGGATATGAGATTAGCATGTGCAACGTCATATCGACGGGCCTGAGCTTCGGCACCATCTTCAACTACTCGCAGAGCTATATTGAGAACACGTTGCTGCCTAACTTTGAACTGCTCAGGAAGAGTATGCTGACGACGACGACACAAGATTCAATCAACATGTACAACCCCACGAACGGGTATGGCGTACACGACTTGGGTAAGAGCAAAGGCAACCTCTATTTCACAACCCTGAAGCCCAGCGACGAAGGCTATGGCGAGGATGGTACCTACACGGTCATCGTACCCAATGGTCTGCAACTGATGCCCGACTCCATTACGGATCCCATAGAGGCTCAAACATGGGCGTTGAAGGCGAACGTTGCCACCGTCGACAGCGTGAAGTGGATAAACAACCAGATACGAGGCTGGAAAAAGTACCTCATGCTGAACGAGCAGGAGAAGGTGAAAGCCTACGAGCTGCGCATGAAAGACGACCCCGGCATGGAGTATCAGAACTACTCGTTCGACGGCGGTGCCAGCCGCAGCTACTCCTGGGAGAAAGACTCCACCTACACCTCATCGTGGGATTGGACCGTATCGGCCGGCTTGCTCGTCGGCAACCGCCTCGGTTTCGAAATCAATGGAACAGGTGTTGACTGGGATCTCGAAGTGACGGCTACCGGCGGACGCCATGAGGCCAAGGACGACTCCAAGAGCTATTCCACCTCGTTTGCCTACACGCTGGCCGAGGAGGGTGAGGACGCCCTCACCGTCGATGTCTATCAGTATGGTGCTTTCAGCCCCATCTTCCGCACACGCGGCGGACAGACAAGCAACCCCTATGAAGGCGAAGTGCGCACGAACTATTACACGGAAAATAATGCCAACCCCGTCATCATGGAGGCAACCATGCAGATAGAGGCGCCCGACCTTTCAATCGATGTGACAACGGTGACCGACATCCCCACCGGCTCGGCAGCAAACTACACGTTGCGCCTTGCTAATAACTCGGAGATTGGTTCTGACGTGACCTACAGGCTGTTCTTCCTCGACGAGACCAATCCTGATGGTGCACAGCTGTCGATTGACGGTAAGGTGCTGACTGCCGAGGGACGTCTCATCAAGGTGCCTGGCAACCAGACGCTGACCAAGACGCTGCAGCTCAGACAAACCGACAGCAGCATTCTCAACTATGAGGGAATCACCGATGAAGGTAAAAAGGATAAAGATCCTCTCTATAAGAAAGGTATCGGCATCGTCTTTGCCTCTGATTCGGAGCCTGAGGAGATTGCCGACACCGTGTTCATCTATGCCTATTTCACTCCTTCGGCATCATCTGTTGACTTGGCACTGTCGGCCCGTACTCTGAATACGCAGACGGGCGACAACGTGACGCTCACCTTCTCTGGATTCGACCGCAACTATTTCAACCAGAAGGCCTTCCGCCTGCAGTACTTGAAGGATGGCGAAGCCGATTGGATACAATTGGCAAAGGGCGAATATGTACTTGCCGATAGCCTTCTTAAAAGCGATAACCAGGAACTGCCCGCTACGGGTGCTACGGTAGAATACCCGCTGTCCATGTCGGGTTGGGACGATGGTGACTACCTGTTCCGCGCTGTCTCTGCCGCCACCTATAAAACGGGTGAGGTCTATACATACAGCGACGAGATTGCCTTGGTGAAGGACATGCAGAAACCGCGTCCCATGGGGCAGCCTGAACCTTCTGACGGCGTGCTCGACATCGGCGACGATGTGAGCATCACCTTCAATGAGACCTTCGTGAAGGGTAATCTTTCCAAGCCCAACAACTTCACCATCACCGGTGTGCTCAACGGCGCTGAGATTGCCCACGAGACGGCACTCAGTGTGAACAGTGGCACGGCTACTGCCGCCACAGCCCAGACCGACGCCAGCATCAACCTTGCAGGCAAGGACTTCAGCATCGACGCCTGGGTGAACATCACGGGTAACGGCACCCTGCTCAGCCACGGACAGGGAACCAGCAAACTGACTGTCGGCACCAATGCCGACGGCAAGTTACTGGTGACTATCAATGGCCAGGAATACACCTCGTCGAACAGCGTTCCTACCGGCGAATGGACATTCCTGACGATGAATATCACCGCCGACGGTACGCTGAGTGCTTCGGCAGCCACCGCTACCGAGACGGTGAAGCTCTTCGATGGGGCAACTGTCGACGTCTACTCCGCTAACGGTCCGCTGAGCGTGGGCTGCGGCATGGCCGCTGCCATCCATGAGCTGCTGCTCTGGGATGAAGCCCACGACATCGCCACCGCCCTGCAGAACCGCTCGAAGTCGAAGAACCCGTCCACACGCCACCTCATCGGCTACTGGAAGATGGACGAGGGCGAAGGTACTTCTATCCGCGACTACTCCCGCAGCCGTCATCTGACAATGGCTGACGAGACGTGGTACCTGAACAACGTGAATAAGGCCGTTACACTCGACGGCAGCCACTACATCAGCATCAACACGACGACGCTGCCCATAACGGAATACGATGACTATGCCGTTGAGTTCTGGATGCGTGGCGGTGAACAGTCGGGCGAAGCACAGCTGATGCAGATGGGCGAGGTGGCCCTGTCACTCTCTGCCGACGGCACGCTGCTGCTCACAGGCCTCAATGCCGCCATCCCGGCTGAACGGACGCAGATAACAACGGCTTCCGGCAAGCTGAACGATAACGCCTGGCACCATGTGGCTCTGAACGTGCTACGTCAGGGTGCAGCCGCCGTCTATGTCGACGGTCAGCGCTGCCTCACGACGAATGCAGACAACGTGGGTGGCATCAATGGTGATAAGCTCATCATGGGTATGCGTCGCAACTACGATGCTACCGTGGGTGGACTCGACAACTACACCTACGACCTTGCCTTCACGGGCAAAATCGACGAGGTACGCCTCTGGGGCGCTACGATGAACGCCGACCTGATTACCAAGAACCGCAAGGTGCGCTTCACGGGTAAGGAGGATGGCCTCATGGCTTACTATCCCTTCGAGACCAAGACGCTCGACTCATACAACCAGGTGGTGACCCTTGGCACCGATGCCGACCTCACGGGCAGCGGCTTGACGGCACAGCTCTTAACGTCTGACGCCGCCGCTGCAACGCTCGACTATGCGGACGACGCTCCTGCTCTGCGCACCAAACCCGCAGAGACAAATGTCAGCTTCTCCTTCGTGGCCTCGGATGAGCAGATCGTCATTGAGATTGATGAGGATCCCGCCACCATCGAGGGCACAACGCTGACCTTCAACGTACGCAGTGTCCGCGACGTGAACGGCAACTACTCTTCGCCCGCCATCTGGAGCGCTTTCGTCAACTGCAAGGAACTGGAGTGGGAGGAAGATGCTCTCAGCCTGACACAGCATGTGGAGGGTAGCTCCAGCGTCACCGCCACCATTGTCAACAAGGGCGGCTCGCAGCAGCTGTGGACACTCGCCGGTATGCCCTCGTGGCTGACAGCCAGCAGCGAATACGGCACTACGAACCCGAGAAGCGAGTCAACCGTCACCTTCACCGTCAGCCCCGCAACGCCTATCGGCAAATACGAGGAGACCATCTACCTGAAGGGTAACAACGGTATTGAGACTCCGCTCACCCTCTCAGTCGTCGTCACCGGCGACGAACCGGAGTGGAGCGTTAATCCTAATGACTTCGAATACTCGATGAACGTCATCGGACAGCTCAACATCTTCGGTGTCGACAGTAGCGATCCCGACGACATCATCGCAGCCTTCATTGGCGAGGAGTGCCGCGGCGTGGCACATCCCGAATACAAGCAGCGCTACGACGGCTACTACCTGACAATGGGCATCTATGGCAATGATGATGACAAGGGTAAGTCCGTTACCTTCCGCGCCTACGATGCATCCACTGGCACACTCTATCCGGAGGTGACGCCTAGTGTGGCGGTGACATACGAGTCGCTGTCGCTCATCGGCAAGTACGAGACTCCGGTGGTGCTCGCTGTCGAAGATAAGATTGAGCAGAGCACTGACCTGAAGGCAGGATGGAACTGGATGTCGCTCTTCGTTGTGACCGACGACATGGATCCGCAGACGTTGTTCGCTGGTATTGCCGACGATGTACTGACCATCAAGGGACAGAGCGAAGCCGAAGGCGTGCTGATGCGTAGCGAAGGTGTGTGGTTCGGTAATATGGTTGCTTTGGATAACTCAAAGATGTACTCCGTGCAGATGGCTGCCGACCGCAACTTACGCCTCGTGGGTAGTCGTGTTAACCCGCAGCAAACTCCTGTCACGTTGGCAAATAAATGGAACTGGGTAGGCTACTACGGCCAGCAGTTAGCATCACCCGTCGACGCCTTGTCCGATATGCAGCCGCAGGACGATGATATCCTCAAGTCGCAGAACGGCGTGGCTTACTACGACAACTACGAGTGGAGTGGTTCTATCGTAGCCATGAAACCCGGCGTGGGATACATGATCTATAACACGGCTGCTGACAAGCAGTTCGCCTATCCGCAGTCAGTGGTGTCTTCCTCGCGTAAGACAGCACAGGCTATGGAGAACAGAGAAGCTGTGGTTCAATCCCCGGTTGTACACCAGTCTTCTGTCTTCACGCCTGTTGACTACCATGCCTTCTCTGGCAACATGATTGTCGTAGCCAGAATTGAACGTGACGGTATGCCTGTGTCTGGTGCTGAGCTGGGCGTCTTTGCCGACGAACAGTGCCGCGCTACCGGAGTGGCCGATGAAGGAGGTATGCTCTATCTCATCGTGCCGGGCGACGAAAGCATAGCTCTGACCTTCAAGGTTGCCGTGGATGGACAGGTATTCAACCTGCAAACGACTTCGGAGGATATGCAATCAACGTCTATAGACTTCGAGACCGATGCTATCTACGGTACGCCGAAGGAGCCTGTCGTCTTCACTCTCGGCGCCACCGGAATCATGAATATGGCTGGCAGCACCACGGGTGAGGAGGTTGTTTACGACCTGCAGGGCCGCCGTATCAATGATGGCAGATCTGTCATTCTGCAGAAAGGCATCTATGTTGTGAACGGACAAAAAGTCGTTATTAAGTAATAATCGTGGTCGCTTCGTCCTTGAACCAAGGACGAAGCGACCTTCATACAACAGAAATAGTCATCATGGAATCCAACAGGAAAAAGCCGCGCCTGGAACGACTGTGGGTGGCGCTCTCGCTCCTCATAGCTGTCACCACAGCTATGGCGGACGACAGCGACCCTTTCCCCAATCCTAACCCGCACGACTATGTGGGAAACATGATTGTCGTGGGTACGGTTGCTATAGGTGATGCCAATGCCTCTCCCGGTACAATAGTAGCCGCCTATGCGGGCGACGAGATACGAGGCAAGGTGATCGTTCCTGCTCTTTCGGCCTCGGGAACGCCTAAACCCTTTTTTATGTTCGTCTATGGCAGTAACAGTGGTGCTCCATTGCACTTCAAAGTCTTTACCGAAGGAAAGGTTGTTGAGGTAGATCAAGGGCTTACCTATACGTTCAACGGCTTGACCGGCGGACCGCGAAAGCCATATGTTATACAACTACCAACACCCGTCGTCACGACGCCGAGCAGCGAGGGATGGGCCACCGTGTGCCTGTCCTATAATGCGGAGGTGCCCGATGGCGTTACCGTCTGGAACGTCACGGACATTGTCGACGGTGAACTGGTGATGGCTTCGACTACAGGCTCCATTCTTCCCGCTGGTACCCCCGCTCTCCTGCAGAGCAGCGGTCTGGCGAGTTATGAGTGGCTGCCGATTGTGTCTGACGGCGACATCGCCTTCGATAGCACAATCCTCAGCGGGACGACGGAATCAACCGATGTTGGAACCCACAGCGTTCTCACCCTCGGCCATAACGATGTCACGGGCGAGATAGGCTTCTGGAGCTTTACCAACACGACGATCCCTGCCAACCGGGCCTACATTGTCGCTGACGGCACTGACTGGGCAAGTGGCGCAAGAATGGGTACCACGGGAATCATGGAAGTGGAAGATGATTGTGCGACAGGTGAAGAGGTCATTTACGACCTTCAAGGACGTAAATACGAGATTGACCGGATGTCAGACAACAGTCTGCCTCGCGGTCTTTACATTGTCGGTAACAGGAAAGTCATCGTACGCTAAGACAGCGGCTGTGGATATTTTTCAAAACAGAGAATAGTATAGACGACATGAAGAAGATATACGAGAAACCACAAGTGACCGTCGTAGAGTTGCAGGCTACATCGGCTCTTCTGCTGCCTGCTAGCTCGGGAGGCCGTACCGGCGAATCTTTCGCCCCTATAAGGTTTTCCCCAATGAATGGGATTAACCCTCAAGACGACTGGAACAACTGGCCAAACTAGCACAACTGGCCAGACAAGCAAATCTAGTTCTTCTAGCAAGTCTAGTTAGTCTAGAATCTCTAGAAAATATAGATCCTCTGGTTAAGACTACCTCGGCTAGAGCCGATAGCTTTAGTTGGGACAGCAAGTCAACAAGTCAATAAGACGCAAGTCAACAAGACAATAGGTCAATAAGACGACAGTCAACGAGACAACAGATAACAAGACGACAGTCAAAAGGACTACAGCCAGCCGATCTATAAGACAATAAGTTATACGATGAAACAACGAGAGCAGAGTGATGTCACCCTGCTCTCGCTGCTTTTCGTATCTTTCTTTTCGTATCTTTCCTCTTGTTTTCTATTTTTGTTTCGTCTCTTTTCTACTTTCGTTTCGCTATCTTCTACTTTCGTTACCTTCTTTTCGTTTTCTTTCCTTCATTTTTCTTTTCGCTACATCGATATTAGCGCCAAGAAGGAACGTACACCGTTTACGCTTCTTTTGTTTTCTGCGCCAGCTGACTTTTAGAAACTGAAGGTGAGGCTGATGGGGTAGTGGTCGGAGATGAAGGGCGCGCCGTAGTCGCCGTTTAGGCAATGGAACTCCAGCGGGGTGACGTCGCGGACGAAGAAATGGTCGATGACGTCGGCGTGGCGTCCCCAGCCGTTGAAGGTGCCCTCGTTGTCGGTAATGGGGGCGACGTCGCGGGCCACCTTCATGTGGGCTTTCTGCTCCAGCGGGCGGAAGATCTCGTCCTCGATGGTGCTGTTCATGTCGCCGCCCAGGATGACGGGCACGCCGGCGGGCACCAGCTCGTCGATGAGCTTGCAGAGCAGCAGCACGCTCTCGCGGCGGGCAACGGGGCCGACGTGGTCGAGGTGGGTGTTGAGGAAGGCGATTTTCTTACCCGTCTTCTTCTCTTCGAGCAGCACGTAGGTGACGGTACGCCGGCAGGCACCATCCCAGCCCAGCGACACCTGTTCGGGCGTTTCGCTGAGCCAGCGTGTGGCGCTGTCGAGCAGGCGGAAACGCTTCTTGCTGTAATAGACGGCCATGATCTCGCCCTGGCTCTTGCCGTCGTCGCGGCCTACGCCGATGTGTCCGTAGCCCTTGACCTTCTTGTTGATGAAGGCATACTGGTCGGGCAGCACCTCCTGCATGCCGATCATGTCGGGCTTCTCGCGCTTGATGAGGTTCAGGGTGGCGTGCCTGCGGTTCATCCAGCAGTTCTCGCCGTCGGCCTTGGCGGCGTTGGCGGCACCACCGCTGTTGCGGATGTTGTAAGAGATGACTTTGATGTCCTTGGCCTGCAGGGAGAGGGGCAGGGCTGAGGTGACGAGCAACAAGGCTGTCAGCAGCATGAAATGTCTTGCTTTCATATTATAAATGGGTTTAAGAATGAGTAGCTTTGTTAACGGGTTTTGACGAGGGGGAATTGTCTGTGGTATGTTGAAGTGTATGATGGTACATGCTAAATGGTCGTTTTGTCCCGCGAAGATACAGAAAAAAGCGGTATGTCGGGGCAAAAAGAAGAATAAAATGTTGCTTTTGGCGATTTTTTTGCACTTCTTTATGGTGGTTGGTATTTTTTTTGTACCTTTGCGCGCTAAAATTGCGGATACGGGGAAAAACCGCCCGCAAAAAGCTCAGTTACACGCGTACAAATTATAAATTATAAAAAAACGAAATGGCAACATTAGGAAAAATCAGAAAGCATGGGGTGCTGCTGCTCGTCGTCGTCGGCATCGCCCTTCTCGCCTTCATCATTGGCGATGGCGTCAAGGCCATCGGTCCGAGTAAGAACATCCGCAACGTGGGCGAAGTCAATGGCGACAAAATTTCCGTCGAAGAGTATCAGAAAGCCATCAACGAGTACGAAGAGGTCGTCCGCTTCGCCCGTGGCAGCAACACCATCAGCGAGGCTGAGGTGGCACAGATCAAGGACGAAGTCTGGAACCAGCTGGTCAGCGCCAAGCTGGTGGAGGACGAGGTCGGCAAGCTCGGCATCACCGTCACGACGGCTGAGCTGGAGGCTGCCCTCGACGAGGGTACGCACACGCTGCTCGCCCAGTCGATGTTCGTCAACCAGCAGACGGGCAAGTTCGACAAAGACCTGCTTTATAACTTCCTGTCTGAGTACAACAGCATGGACGCATCCTCGATGCCTGCCCAGTATGTGGAGTACTACCAGAACCTCTATCGCTACTGGAACTTCATCGAGCGCAACCTCAAGCAGGAGCTGCTCATGGAGAAACTGGAGGCTATCGTCACCGGCGCTCAGCTGAGCAACCCCGTGGCTGCCCAGCAGGCTTACGACGGACGTAACAACTACTGCAAGCTGGCCTATACCGTCATCCCCTTCACCAGCATCGCCGACTCGGCCGTCACGGTCACCGAGGCCGACCTGCAAAAGGTCTATAACGAGCATAAGGAGAACTACCGTCAGTATGGCGAAACCCGCGACGTGAAGTACATCGACGTGGCTGTCGTGCCCAGCGAGGCCGACCGTGCTGCGCTGATGACCGAGGTCGAGGAGATCTCAGCCCAGCTGGCAGCTGCCGCCGAGAGCGAGATTGGCGACGTCATCCGCATGTCCGAATCCACCGTTCCCTTCAGCCTGATGCCCCGCACAGCTGCCGGTCTGGCTGCCGACGTGGCTGCACGCCTCGACACGGTGGCCCTGGGCGCTACTGTCGCTACCTATTATAATGAGGCCGACGACAGCTACAACACGTTCCGCTATCTGGCCAAGGCTACGGCTCCCGACTCCATCCAGTACCGCCAGATTCAGGTGGCCGAGCAGGAGGCAAGCCGCACCGCCGAGCTGAGCGACAGCATCTATAACGCCATCCTCGCCGGTGCCGACTTCGCCGAGCTGGCTGAGCGCTACGGACAGCCCACCGAGCCCTCGTGGCTGGGTTCTGCCAATTACGAGAGAAGCGTCATCACGGGCGACAACGCCACCTACCTCGTCACGCTGAACAGCATGCGTAAGGGTGAAGTCCGCAAGCTCTCCCTCCAGAGCGGCGTTGACCTCATCATTCAGGTGGTCGACACGAAGAACCCCGTCGAGAAATACCTGATTGCCGACGTCAAGCGTCCCGCCTACTTCAGCAAGGAAACCTACAACGCAGCCTACAACCGTCTGAGCCAGTTCGTGGCTTCCAACCAGAGCCTCGCAGCCTTTACGGAGAACGCCGAGGAGGCTGGTTTCCGTCTGCTCCCCCTGAATGGTCTGCAGAACGTGGCCCACAACATTGGTGGCGTCAGCAGCACGCGTGAAGCCCTCCGCTGGGCCTTCGGCGCCAAGAAGGGCGAAGTGTCGCAGATCTTCGAGGCTGGTGCCAACGACCATCTGCTCGTGTTGGCTCTTGAGGATATCCATCCCGCCGGCTACGCTTCGATTGATGTCGTGAAGGACATGCTGAAGTATGAAGCTGCCAACGAGAAGAAGGCCGAGCAGATTCTGGCCAACGTCAAGAACGTGAAGACGCTGGCTGAGGCTGCTGCCATCGACGGCGCCAAGAGCGACACGCTCTCGCGCGTCACCTTCTCGTCGCCTGTGTTCGTTAGCGCCGTACCCGCCAGCGAGCCCGCCCTCAGCGGCGTGGCTGCAACGCTTGAGCAGGGTCAGACCGCCGGCCCCATCAAGGGCAACGGAGGCATCTACTTCGTGCAGGTGGTTGAGCGCGGCAAGGG
>JAILEU010000045.1 GCA_024697785.1 Bacteroidaceae bacterium
TTATGAGATTTGGTGGGTAACAGGCGCACAGCTCCTGTACGGTGGCGACGCAGTGGTGGCAGTTGACGGTCACTCGAAAGAAATGGTCGAGGGTCTGAACGCCAGCAGCAACATCCCCGTGAAGATTGTGTACAAGGGCACTGCTAACAGCTCGAAGGAAGTAGAGCAGGTGATGCTGGCTGCCAACAACGAGGAGAAGTGTATCGGTATCATCACCTGGATGCACACCTTCTCACCGGCCAAGATGTGGATTAAAGGTTTGCAGGATTTGCATAAGCCCCTACTCCACTTCCACACACAGTACAACGCCGAGATTCCCTGGGACACGATGGACATGGACTTCATGAATACCAACCAGAGTGCCCACGGTGACATTGAGTTTGGTCATATCTGCACGCGAATGCGCATTCCTCGCAAGGTGGTCTGCGGCTATTGGAAAGCAGAAGAGCCCCAGCAGAAGATTGCCGTCTGGGCTCGTGCCTGTGCCGGTATTGCCGATGCTCACAATGTTCGCTGCCTGATGTTCGGTATGAACATGAACAATGTGGCGGTGACCGATGGCGACCGTGTCGAGTTCGAGCAGCGCTTAGGCTACCATGTCGACTACTACCCTGTTTCCTCCTTGATGGAATACTGGAAGAAGGTGACAACGGCAGAAGTCGATGCGTTGGTGGAAGAATACAAGAAAGCATATACTATCAAGATTGACGAAAGTGGCGAGGAGGTCTATTGGCAAAAGGTACGCAATGCCGCCAAGGCAGAGATTGCGCTGCGCCGTGTCCTGAAAGACGAAGGAGCAACGGCCTTTACCACAAACTTTGACGACCTGGGTAATGCTGACATTGACGATCCGAACTTTGTCGGTTTCGACCAGATTCCCGGTCTTGCCTCTCAGCGCCTGATGGCTGAAGGTATCGGTTTCGGTGCAGAAGGAGACTGGAAGACAGCCTGCCTGTATCGCACCCTGTGGTTCTCGCAGCAGGGACTGGAGAAAGGTTGCTCGTTCCTCGAGGACTACACGCTCAACTTCGCCGGCAACCGCTCGTCGTGCCTCCAGAGCCACATGCTCGAGATTTGCCCGCTCATCGCTACCGACATGCCCAAGCTCGAGGTACACTTCCTCGGCATCGGCATCCGCAAGCAGCAGACCGCCCGCCTCGTCTTCACCTCGAAGGTAGGCCGCGGCATCAAGGCCACCGTCGTTGACCTCGGCAACCGCTTCCGCCTCATTTCACAGGAGGTGGAGTGCATCGAGCCGAAGCCCATGCCTAAACTCCCCGTGGCCTCTGCCCTCTGGGTGCCGCAGCCCACGTTCGAGATTGGTGCCGGCGCTTGGATTCTCGCCGGCGGTACGCACCACAGCGCCTTCTCATACGACATCTCCGAGGAATACTGGGAGGACTTTGCTGAAATCTGTGGTATTGAATATGTCAAAATTAACAAGGACACGAAGACCTACGAGTTCAAGCAACAGCTGCAGAACAACGAGATGTACTACATGCTGAATAAAGCGCTGAAGTAACACGCTACGAAGGAATTGGCCATGCTCGCATGAGCCAACGTAAGAAAAGGAGCATCTGATGGGATGCTCCTTTTCTTACGTTGTTATTATGAATTGCAAATGAAGCCGCAACCCTCTAGAATCCTGCCTCCGCGTGACGGGTTGCGAATCATCGTTTCCTATAGGAAAGTACCGTTTGCTGGGCGGTTTTCTTTTTGACCCGTCACTCGGGAAAAGCGTTTTTTCAAGGTTTGCTTTCAGTTTTTTAAGCCCTATGTCCGTAACGCAATTCGTCCTTCTGCTAACGCACTACGTTATGTCCGTAACGCACTACGTTGTATCCGTAACGCACTACGTCGCGTGCTCAGGCCATAGGGCTGGCGTCACAGCCCAAGCATCTGGCGGCACAGATAAAGCTTCTGCGAAAACAGAAGCTGATCCTACAGAGCGAAACGAGTTACAATCTGTAAGTGAACAAAGCCAAGACGTCCCTGCCGAGTGACAGGTTAAAAAGATAACCGCCCAGCAAACGGGTTTTTCCTATAGGAATCGGAAGTTCAGAGGTTGTCAGAAGAGAGCATATTGACCTCACACTATTGAGAAGTACTGACATGAGTTACAATTCGAAACCGGCCGTCTTTTGTTTTGCCCTCGCGTAAATTGTGGAAAATGTTTGGATGTTTGTAAAAAAAAAAGTACTTTTGCCGTCAATAATCACTACGCCAAAGAAAAATCACCATTAATAATCCCATAATTCACAAGCTATGACTGCAAAACAAACCATTGAGAACGGCAAGGCCGTTCTTGGCATCGAGTTCGGTTCCACACGCATCAAAGCCGTCCTCATCGACGGGGACAACAACCCTATTGCCCAGGGGGCGCACGAGTGGGAGAACCAGCTCGTCGATGGCCTTTGGACCTACAGTATCGACGCCATCTGGGAGGGCCTGCAAGACTGTTATGCCGACCTCCGCGCCAACGTCAAGAAGCTCTACAACACGGAAATCGAGACGCTCGCCGCCATCGGCATCAGCGCCATGATGCACGGCTACATGGCCTTTAATAAAAAGGAGGAAATCCTCGTGCCCTTCCGCACCTGGCGCAACACCAATACGGGTAAGGCGGCTGCCGAGCTCTCCAAGCTCTTTGTCTATAACATTCCCCTCCGCTGGAGCATCTCGCACCTCTATCAGGCCATTCTCAACGGCGAGGAGCACGTGAAGGATATCGACTATCTGACCACGCTCGCCGGCTATGTCCATTGGCAGCTCACGGGGCAGCGTGTGCTGGGCGTAGGCGATGCCTCGGGCATGATTCCCGTTGACCCCAAGACCAAGACCTACGACGCCACGATGGTGCAGAAATTCGACAAGCTGATAGCCCACAAGAAGTTCGGCTGGAAGCTGCTCGACATTCTGCCCAAGTCGCTCGATGCTGGTGAGCAGGCGGGTGTCCTTACCATCATGGGAGCTGCCAAGCTGGATGTCTCCGGCCATCTGCGCGCCGGCATCCCTCTCTGCCCTCCCGAAGGAGACGCCGGCACAGGCATGGTTGCCACCAACGCCGTCCGTCCCCGCACGGGCAACGTCTCCGCAGGCACCTCGTCTTTCTCGATGATTGTCCTGGAGAAAGAGCTGGCTAAGCCCCACGAAGTCATCGACATGGTGACGACGCCCGATGGCAGCCTTGTCGCTATGGTACATTGCAACAACTGCACCTCCGACCTCAACGCCTGGGTGAACCTCTTCAAGGAGTATCAGGAGCTACTGGGCGTGCCCGTGAACATGGGCGACGTCTTTGCCAAGCTCTTCAACGTAGCGCTCGAAGGCGATGCCGACTGCGGAGGCGTGCTGACGTACAACTACATCTCAGGCGAGCCTGTCACCGGCTTTGCCGACGGCCGTCCGCTGGTGTTGCGTGCAGCAGGTGACAAGTTCAACCTGGCCAACTTCATTCGTTCGCAGCTCTATGCTACCGTCGGCGTGCTGAAAATAGGCAACGACATCCTGCTCAAGGAAGAGAAAGTCAAGGTGGACCGCATCACGGGCCACGGCGGGCTCTTCAAAGTAAAAGGTGTCGGCCAGCGCATCCTGGCTGCTGCCCTCATCTCCCCCATCTCCGTCATGGAGACAGCCGGCGAGGGTGGCGCCTGGGGCATCGCCTTGCTGGGTTCATACCTCGTACGCAACGAAAAGAAACTCTCCCTGCCCGACTGGCTCGACGAAGTGGTCTTCGCCGGCAATACGGGCGTCGAGATTGCTCCCACACCCGAGGATGTGGCCGGTTTCAACGCCTACATCGAAGCCTACAAAGCCTGCCTGCCCGTCGAGGAAGCAGCTGTTCGTTGCAAGTAATTGTTTAGCGTTTAAGATTTTACGAACACGTCCTCAGAACTTTTTTTCTTAACTCTTCATTCTTAACTCTTCACTAAATTTATGAAACCATCTCTGCGATTTCTGGGTTCCGCCCTCCTCGCCATTATCCCGTTCACAGCTACGAGCATCATGGCCGAGGAAGCCTCTGTCACCTCTCCCGACGGTAAGTTGACAGTTGTCCTCTCCGATACCGACGCACGTCCCACCTACTCCGTCACATACGAAGGGCAGACCGTCATCACCCCATCCCCGCTCGGCATCCGCACAGACCTCCATTTCCTCTATACGGACATGAAGCTGACGGACGCCAAGACGAGTACCGTAACCGACGACTTCACCCTCAACCGCTGCAAGACATCCGCCGTTCACTACGAGGCCAACCAGCTGCTGGCCACCTTCGAGAGCACGAACGTCACCACTCCGGCTGCCGGGAACAGGCGTCCAGGCGGCCCCAGACGCAATAGTGGTGCCTTCACCATCGAGTTTCAGGTCAGCAACAACAACATCGCTTTCCGTTACATCATTCCCGAAGAGCCCGACCGCCGCTGTGCTGTCGTACACAGCGAGGCAACCAGCTTCACATTCCCCGAGAACACCACTACCTTCCTCACGCCCCAGAGCCACGCCATGATTGGCTGGAAACGCTCAAAGCCCTCCTATGAGGAAGAATACAAGGCTGATGCTCCGCTGGGAGCCGCTTCGGGCTACGGACACGGCTACACGTTCCCCTGCCTTTTTAAGGTCAGCAAGACCACAAGCCCGCAGGCAGGCAAGAAAGGCAAGAAGGCTGTTCCTGTCGAGGAAAACATCTGGGTGCTCGTCTCCGAAACCGGCGTCGATAGCCATTTCTGCGGCAGCCGTCTCGACGAGCCCACGCCCGAAGGACGCTACACCATCGCCTACCCCATGATGGAGGAGAACAACGGCTTCGGCAGCACGGGCGCTCAGGTCACCCTCCCCTGCCACACGCCTTGGCGCACCCTCACCATAGGCGGACTGGACGCCATTACCGAAACCACCATTGCCTTCGACGTCGTGCGCCCGCTCTATGAGCCCTCCATCGACTACCGCTTCGGGCGCAGCACATGGAGCTGGATGGTGTGGGACGACGCCAGCATCAACGAAAAAGACCTTAAGGCCTTCATCGACCTCGCCTCGGACTTAGGCTGGGAATACACGCTCATCGATGCCTGGTGGGACAACAACCTCGGGCAGGAGAAGATGGAGCAGCTCATCCGCTATGCCCGCAGCAAGGGCGTTGAGGTGTTCCTCTGGTACAACTCCAGCGGTTCGTGGAACGACACCACGCAGAGTCCCGTCGACTGCATGAGCGACCCCATTGCCCGCAAACGCGCCATGAAGTGGATGCAGAGCCAAGGCGTCAAGGGCATTAAGGTCGATTTCTGGGGTGGCGACAAGCAGGAGACCATGCGCCTCTACGAGCAGGTGCTCAGCGACGCCAACGAGTACGGCATCATGTGCATCTTCCACGGCTGCACCCTGCCCCGCGGCTGGGAGCGCATGTACCCCAACTACGTGGGTAGCGAGGCTGTCCTCGCCAGCGAGAACCTGAAGTTCAGCCAGCATGCCGACGATATGGAGGCCTTCAACGCCTGCCTGCATCCCTTCATCCGCAACACAGTAGGCTGCATGGAGTTTGGCGGTAGCGCCCTCAACAAGCACTATAACCGCGACAACACCCACGGCACCACCCGCGTCACGGGCGACGGCTTCCAGCTGGCCACAGCCGTTCTGTTCCAAAACCCTATTCAAAACTTCGCCCTCACGCCCAACAACCTTACCGACGCTCCGGCCGATGCTATCCGCTTCATGAAGGAGGTACCGACCACGTGGGATGAGACGCGCTACCTCGGCGGCTATCCCGGCAAGAACGCCGTCCTGGCTCGTCGTCACGGCAGCACTTGGTACGTCGCCGCCATCAACGCCGAAGCACAGCCTTTCACCTTCGACTTCGATTTCTCCTTATTAAATATAAAGAGCGCCACAGCCGAGTGCTTCGCCGATGGCAAGGACCTCACCTTCTCAGCCTCGCAGGTGAAGCCCAGCAAAAAGGGCATCGTCCGCCTCACCATTCCCCAAAACGGCGGCACGGTTTTGAAGATTGAAGATTGAAAATAGTTAAGAGTTAAGAATTAAGAGTTAAGAAAAATAGTTATCGTTAACGTTATCGTTATCGTTTAAAAAATTGTTATCGTTAACGTTATCGTTATCGTTTAAAAAAGCTGAATGGATAAGATAGCGCATATGTTTCAGACTACGGGCCACATTGTTGACCCGCTGAACCGCCAGATATACGACGCCACACTAACCGTCACCGACGGCCGCATCACCTCTATCCTTCCTGCCTACAGCATGGAAGATGATGCCCCCTACATTCTTCCCGGATTCATCGACAGCCACGTCCACATCGAGAGCAGCATGCTGCTGCCTGAAAACTTTGCCCGTGTCGCCATCCGTCACGGCACGCTGGCCGCCATTGCCGACCCTCACGAGATAGCCAATGTGCTCGGTATAGACGGCATCAACTTCATGATTGAAAACGGGCGCCAGGTGCCCTTCCATTTCTTCTTCGGCGCCCCCTCCTGCGTACCCTGCACAAACATGGAGTCCAGCGGAGCCGTCATCGGCGCAGCCGACATCGACACGCTCATGCAGCGCGACGACATCTACTTCCTGGGCGAGATGATGAACGTGCCGGGCGTTCTGGCGGGCGATCCCGAGGTGATGGGCAAGCTGGCTGCGGCTCACCGCGCAGGCAAGCCCATCGACGGCCATGCACCAGGGTTGACGGGCAGCGAGCTGCAGCAATATGCCTCGCAGGGCATCACCACCGACCACGAATGCTCCACCTTGGCCGACGAGCAGGCTCGCCTCGACGTGGGCATGAAAGTGCTCATTCGCGAGGGCAGCGCCGCGCAGAACTTCGAAGCCCTCGCACCCCTTCTCGCCTACAATGCCGACGATCTCATGTTCTGCAGCGACGACATGCATCCCGACGAACTGCTGAAGGGGCACATCAATCTCATGGTGCGTCGCGCCGTTGCCAAAGGCTATCCCCTCTGGAACGTCCTCCGCGCCGCTTGCGTCAACCCCATCCTCCACTACCACCTGCCCTGCGGACTCCTTCAGGAGGGCGATCCCGCCGATTTCATCCTCGTCGATAACCTTACCGACTTCAACGTCATCGCCACCTGCCTCGCCGGCAACTTCTTCAACCGCTACGCCAAGTTCCCCGTTGGTCGCTCGTGGACGCGCAGCGACTGGCCCAATAACTTCCACGCTGCCCCCATCAACGCCGAGGACCTGCACGTCGCTCCCCTCTCGCCCACCATTCAGACCATCATGGCCTTCAACGGCTCGCTGTTCACCGGCCAGAAGATTGTCGAGGCGAAGGTGGACGAGACGGGCATTGTCTCCGACGTCGGGAATGACGTGCTGAAGATTGTTGTCCTGAGCCGCTACGCCCCTTCACGCCCTGCCATCGGCTTCATCAAGGGCTTTGGCCTGAAGCGCGGCGCCCTGGCCTCCACCATAGCCCACGACAGCCATAACATCGTTGCCGTCGGCACCACCGACGCCGACATCGCCTCTGCCATCAACCACGTCATCAGCCTTCAGGGCGGCATTGTTGTGGAAGAAGACGGAGCGTTCGACGACCTTCCCCTTCCCGTCGCCGGGCTCATCAGTCCCCTCTCGCACTACGACACGTGCTCGGCCTACGCCCGCCTGACGGCTCACGCCCGCGCTCTCGGCTGCCCCTTCGACGCCCCCTTCATGACGCTCTCCTTCATGGCGCTGCCCGTCATCCCCAAGCTGAAGATGACCGACAAGGGACTTTTCGACACCGCCCGTTTCTGCCACGTTACACCTTTCGTAGATTGAAGATTGAAACTAGTTAAGAGTTAAGAATTAAGAGTTAAGAAAAACAGTTATCGTTATCGTTTAAAAAAAATTATCGTTAACGTTATCGTTATCGTTATCGTTAAATATCAAACAATTTATTCCATTTAATTATATAAAAAAATGAACAACATCCAGACAATGAACCACGCAGCCGACAACATCCGCATTCTGGCTGCCTCGATGGTTGAAAAAGCAAAATCAGGCCACCCGGGCGGTGCTATGGGCGGAGCCGATTTCATCAACGTGCTCTTCAGCGAATACCTCGTCTACGACCCCAAGAACCCCACGTGGGAGGGGCGTGACCGTTTCTTCCTCGACCCTGGCCACATGGCTCCCATGCTCTACAGCGTCCTCGCCCTCACCGGCAAGTTCACGATGGACGAGCTGGCACAGCTGCGCCAGTGGGGCTCGCCCACCCCGGGCCATCCCGAGGTGAACGTCGCCCGTGGCATCGAGAACACCAGCGGTCCCCTCGGACAGGGCCACACCTTCGCCGTAGGTGCTGCCATCGCCGAGAAGTTCCTCGCCGCACGCCTCGGCCGTGAGGTGATGAAGCACACCATCTACGCCTACATCTCCGATGGCGGCGTCGAGGAGGAGATCAGCCAGGGCGCAGGCCGCATCGCCGGACACCTTGGTCTCGACAACCTTGTCATGTTCTACGACAGTAACGACATCCAGCTCTCCACCGCCTGCGACGAAGTCACCAGCGAGGATGTAGCCGCCAAGTACGAGGCCTGGGGCTGGCACGTCATCACCATCAATGGCCACGACGTAGCCCAGATTCGTGCTGCCCTCGACGAGGCCAAGGCCACCGAAGGCAAGCCCACCCTCATCATCGGCAAGTGCATCATGGGCAAGGGTGCCCTGAAGGCCGACGGCAGCAGCTACGAGCGCAACTGCGCTACCCACGGCGCGCCCCTCGGCGGCGATGCCTATGTCAACACCGTCCGCGCCCTGGGCGGCAATCCCGAGAACCCCTTTGTCATCTTCGACGACGTCAAGGAGCTCTATGCCCGCCGTGCGGCCGAGCTGGAGAAGATCTGCGCCGCCCGTCAGGCCGAGAAGGCCGCATGGGCAGCCGCCAATCCCGACAAGGCCGTCAAGCTGGCCGAGTGGTTTGCCGGTAAGGCTCCCGCCGTCGATTGGGCAGGCATCCAGCAGAAGGCCGACGCAGCCACACGCGGCGCCAGCGCCACCGTCCTCGGCGCCCTCGCCGAACAGGTCGAGAACATGATCTGCGCCAGCGCCGACCTCAGCAACTCCGACAAGACCGACGGCTTCCTCAAGAAGACCCACGCCTTCACGCGCGACGACTTCAGCGGCGCCTTCTTCCAGGCTGGCGTGGCCGAGCTCACTATGGCCTGCTGCTGCATCGGTATGGCCCTCCACGGCGGCGTCATCCCCGCCTGCGGCACCTTCTTCGTCTTCTCCGACTACATGAAGCCCGCCGTCCGCATGGCTGCCCTCATGGAGCTGCCCGTGAAGTTCATCTGGACACACGACGCCTTCCGCGTGGGTGAGGACGGTCCTACCCATGAGCCTGTTGAGCAGGAGGCACAGATCCGCCTGATGGAGAAGCTGAAGAACCACCACGGCAAGAACTCCGTGCTGGTGGTCCGTCCTGCCGATGCCGAGGAGACCACCGTCTGCTGGCGCATGGCTATGGAGAACGTCGATACGCCTACGGCACTCATCTTCTCTCGCCAGAACATCGAGATGCTGCCCGAGGGCAATGACTACAGTCAGGCTACGAAGGGTGCCTACGTCGTCGCCGGCTCTGACGAGGACTACGACGTCATCCTGCTTGCCTCTGGCTCAGAGGTTTCCACCCTCGAGGCTGGAGCAAAACTTCTGCGCGAGGACGGCGTGAAGCTGCGCGTGGTGAGCGTTCCTTCCGAGGGACTGTTCCGCAGCCAGCCGAAGGAGTACCAGCAGAGCGTACTGCCCTGTGGCAAGAAGAAGTTCGGCCTCACTGCCGGCCTGCCCGTCAACCTCGAGGGTCTGGTAGGTGCCGACGGCACTGTATGGGGTCTTGAGAGCTTCGGCTTCTCCGCTCCCTACAAGGTGCTCGACGAGAAGCTCGGCTTCACCGGCCAGAACGTTTACAACCAGGTTAAGAAGATGCTTAAGAAGTAATCTCTCTTAATTGAATAAAATTTGAATGCACGGAACTGAAATTCCGTGCATTTTTTATGGTTATACGCAAAAATTCTATAAAAAATTTGCATAAAAAACAAAAACTGACTATCTTTGCAGCGGAAAGTCTTACATATTATATATTTAGACCAAGAAAACACCTATAAATAATTAAAACATAAGAAATATGGAAATCAAGAATTTTGTGGGTTTGGCAAGCGATCATGCAGCATTTCCACTGAAACAATTTGTCAAGAAGTACCTTGAAGAGAAAGGCATCAAGTACCACGATTATGGAACCTACACTGAGGATAGTTGCAACTATGCTACCTTTGGTCA
>JAILEU010000136.1 GCA_024697785.1 Bacteroidaceae bacterium
CCACCGTCAGCCTGTATTTCTGCTTTTCCTTTGTTTTCATGGAATGGAGCTTGGGGGGTAAAAGGTGTACTGTGGCGTAGAGGTTTATTCCTCGTTTTTCTCAAGGAAAGTGATGCGGCGGGTGGTCTCGTCCTGCATGGCCGAGAGCTTCTGCACGGCCTGCAGCGCCTGCGCCAGCTCATAGACGTCGGCAATGGCGCGGGTGTCGGAGGCCGTGAGGGTGGTGGTGTAGGTCTTGTCACCCAGATAGTCCACCTTGACGGCTTCGCCTGCATGGAGGGCCATCCAGGCAATGACGCCGCCATCCGACTCGCCGAGGACGAAGTCGTTACGCTCTGTTTTCGCCAGTGCGTCAGACGATTCGTAGGTGTTGTCCACTGTGGCTGTCTGGGCGAACGTGCCGCCTGCAGAGACCTTCACGGCATGATGATGAATGTACTTTGCGCCGCGCCAGAAAGAGGTGAGCGTCATGCGTCCATGCTCATCGACAGTAGCACGCAGATAACAGCGCTGCGCATTGCGGGCAAGCTGCTGCGAGGGGGCGAAGTAGAGGCCTACATCCTGATACTGAGCATCTTTTTCGAAGACGAAACGCTGCGACTTCCCATCCCCGCCGCCCAGGAGCTCCTCGACACGAGCGCGGCTGATGGTGAGCAGGCTGTCGGTATAGGTGTAGTTGCGGTGAGCCTCAGCGAGCTCTACCTTACGCATCAGGGCGATGCCGGCCTTGCGGGCTTCGAAGGCCTTGGGATAGACGGCCTTGATGCTGTCAATCTGCGCTTTTGCCTCGTCGAAGCGCCCTGCTTCGAATGCGGTCTGCGCTGACGTCAGAAAGCGCCCCGCCGCCTTCTCCACATCTTCTGCGCAGGAGAGGAGGAAGAAGGAGGAGCAACTCAGCAACAATGTTATCAGACGGACTGATAACGCCTTTTCTTTCGCGTCTTTGAGCATTTTATTTTTCATTCTCCATTTTTCATTGTTATTTGTACAGCGGGCCGAAGTTGGTGCAGGCACGGAAGTCGGCCCCTTCCTTGTCCATGCCAAAGGCGTTCCATGCAGCGGGACGGAAGATATCCGCGTCGGCTACGTTGTGCATGCAGACGGGGATGCGCAGCATGGAGCAGAGCGTGATGAGGTCGGCACCTACATGACCATACACGATGGCGCCGTGATTGGCTCCCCAGCAGTTCATCACCGAAAAGACGTCCTTGAAGCAGTCCTTCGTGGGGTCGAGGCGCGGCGTGAACCACGTGGTGGGCCAGGTGGGGTCGGTGCGCTTGTCGAGGATGTCGTGTACCTCGGGATCGAGATCAACCGTCCATCCTTCAGCAAGTTGCAGCACAGGGCCAAGACCTTTGACGATGTTGATACGCAGCATGGTCATGGGCATACCGCCACGGGAGAGGAAGTGCGACGAGTAGCCTCCGCCGCGGAAATAGTCGCGGTCGGCGGGCATCCAGCTGGTAGCCTTCAGGCAGGCATGGACATCCTGCTCCGTCATGTTCCAGGGCTCCTTCATCGTGGGACGGCCTTCAGCATCGCTCATGGCACCCGTAGCATCGAGCGTGGTGGCACCGCTGTTTATGAGGTGGATGAAGCCGTTTTTGCCGATTCCATCGACCGTTTTTCCCGTTACGCGGCGCACAGCCTCGGGGCTCCAGTAGGTGCGGATGTCGGAGAACATCACGCCGCGATTCGTCAGCAGATGGCCGAAGAGCATGGAGATGCCGTTGAGCGAATCGTTCTCGGTAGCCAGCACATCGGCTTCGCGGATGCCGTTCCAGTCGAACGAGGTGCAAAGCATCGACTCGGGGAAGTCGAAGTTAGGCTTATAGTCCGTCCATTGACGTTGGCCCTGCACACCGCCCACGATGGCGTTGTGGCCCTTTGCCTCCTCCTTGTAGCCCATCTCCAGCAGACGAGGGTTGCCGTGCATGAGGTCGCGGATAATCATCATGCACTTCACGGTGAACTCCCAGTCCTCGTCCTTCTCCTGACGGTTCTTGCCCTTGCCCTTGCCGTTGAAGGTGGTCATGGGCGTGCCGGGGAAGAGGGGACGTTCCTCGTTGTAGTCGTGGCCTTCCTGGGGCTTGCAGTACTGCTCCACCCATGCCATCGCGCGCTGGAACTCGTCGTGATCGTAGATGCCGAAATCGACGCGACGGAGGATTTCCACCAAGTCGGCATATTCGGCGCGGATGCCCAGGTAGTCCTGCAGGAAGTCGGCATCGACAATGCTGCCGGCGATGCCCATGCAGGTGCTGCCCAGCGAGAGATACGACTTTCCGCGCATGGTGGCTACTGCCTGAGCAGCGCGGGCAAAGCGCAGAATCTTCTCTGCCACATCAGCGGGAATGGTGTTGTCATCGAGGTCCTGCACATCGTGGCCGTAGATGCCGAAGGCGGGCAACCCCTTCTGGGCATGGGCTGCGAGGACAGCAGCCAGATAGACAGCGCCCGGACGCTCGGTGCCGTTGAAGCCCCACACGGCCTTGGGCCAATGAGGGCTCATATCCATGGTCTCGGAGCCGTAGCACCAGCAGCTGGTGACGGTGATGGTGGCGCCGACGCCCTCACGCTCGAACTTCTCCTGACAGGCAGCAGCCTCAGCGACACGCCCGATGGTGGTGTCGGCAATGACGCACTCCACGGGACTGCCGTCACCGTTGCGGAGGGTAGTAGTGATCAACTCGGCTACGGCATGCGCCAAAGCCATGGTCTTGTTCTCAAGGGTTTCGCGAACGCCGCCCTGGCGGCCGTCGATGGTGGGACGAATCCCGATTTTGGGGTACTTCATGGGTATTGAAAATAATTCTTTTAGTTAAGAGTTAAGAATTAAGAGTTAAGAGTTAAGGAAAACAGCTCTGCAAAAGCCAATTATTAATTGTGCATTATGAACTATTTCAGTATTACTTTGGCTCGGCTGGCTACGGTGCCGTCAGTTTTGCGCAGTTCGAGGTCGTACTCGTCGGCAGCGGCAGCGGTGACATAGACGGCGAGCGGCTCGTCGTAGTGGCACTCGGTGCTGTAGCCGATTTCGAAACGGTGAATGGGGCGTTCCTTCAGCACCTCCAGCGGAAGGGCGCCAAGAAAATGCTCGATGTAGCGGATACTGTTGAAATGGCCATTGTAGTCGATGTCGCAGTAGCGGGGACGGAAGGTGTAGGCGGGCTCGGTGGCGGTGACACGGGCTCGCGACGTGCGGGTAATGGGACAGTCGGGATGCTCGGGTGCCACACAGTCGGCATGGCCGGGCAGAGCCTCCTTGATGTCGAGGGCCTGACGGCTATCCACGTCCATCAGCGCCCATACGGAGGCGGCGTGACCGATGACGCCCCCCTGGGCATCGTAGATGGCGAAGTTACGGTTGGAGAAGAAGCGCGACACGCTGTCGATCCACGAACGGATGGTGTAGGACTCGTATTCGCTGGGGTAGCGTTCCATCTGGATGAGCAGGCGCGAAAAGACCCACGCCTGACGGTGCTCAAGCAGGGCCACACGGCCTATGCCCAGACGCTCGGCATGGTCGGAAGCCACGCTGGCGATGTGGTTAGCCAGCACAGGCAGGGAGAGGTGGAGGGTGCTGTCGAGCTGGAACCCACCCACCGTGAAACGGCTTTCAAAGATACGGGAATCGGACATACTTATTCTTGGATATCAATGTTCTTGCAGTCGTTGCTGACGCGGAAGCGCTCGGTGACGCCGCGCAGATAGGGATAGTCGGTCGTCATCTCGATGCGGTTATTGCGGAAGGTCAGGCCATCGACGGAGTAGAGGTAGAGGATGCGGGGGTCGAAGACGCGGAAGGTGTTGTCCTCGATGGTGATGCCACGGTGGTAGCACTCGCCGCTGGTGCGGTCGGGCACGCCGCTGCCCACGCTGATGCAGGCATTGCCCCATACGCGATATCCGAAGTTGCAGTTCTCGAAGACGTTGTTTCGGATAGTGACGTCGCGCACGCCGGACTGTTCGAACCAGTAGTTGCCGTCGCCCTCGAAGAGGATGGCGGCACCAGGGATGTGGAAATAGTTGTTCTCGAGCACCATCTTGCCACGTGAGCCCAGCAGCAGTCCTCGGGCGCGGTTGCCGCTGAAGGTGCAGCCGCTGATGAGCACGTCGGGATAGGCATCGTCGGCAGCCACCACCATGTCGGGCTCGATACCCTCAGGCAGGTCAGCGGTGAAGGTGACGTTGGTGATGTGGCGGTTAAGCACCTCCACGCTCTTCACCGTAGCGCGGCAAAGCTGCGTCATCGTCTTGTTGCGCACAATCTCCACCGTCATGCCGGGACGGAGGAACTGCAGGCCCTGCTGGGCGCCGTTGCGCCAGCTGAGCTGGAGGCTGCTGGGCGATGTCTGACGGTCGATGCCCATGTAAAGACCGTGGATGTTGGTGGCATCGTCTTTCTGGTTGCGGAAAGTGCAGTCTATCATGCGGATGTAACCGCTGCAGTTGACGAAATGGGTGGCGTCGGCGGTGATGCTGACTACACGTCCCTTGCCTGGCGAGGGGATGATGACGAGCTTGTTAAGCTCGATGTTACGGCTCATCTGGGCTATCACGCCCATACCGCCACAGTGGTAGAGGTTGACGTCCTTGATGAGGATGTCGTGGCTGTCGGCGATGAAGAAGCCTGGGTTGAGGCGCGCGGCAGCACCCAGCACCATCACGTTGCCCACCGTGGCCTTGATGTTCTCCTTATGGATGCGGTAAAGGCGGTCGCCAATCTGCTCGGCAGGCAGCGTCTGGCGCGAAAGCCAGTAGTCGTTGGCGTCGAAGGCCACCTCGTCCTTTACGGGGTCGTATTCGAGCATGTTGCCGAAGGGATAGGTCTCCCACTCATTGTCCATGATGTAGAGGCAGCCGTTGTCGAGGCCGATGCGGTAGTCGGCGGGGAACTCGACGTCGAGGTACCCCTCGCCCGTGCCGCGGATGAGGCCTTCGGAGTGGAAGGTATGGGTGTAGTCGATTGAGAGGCCGCTGATGGTGATGTCAGCACAGTCCTGCAGGCTGAAGGGGGAGATGAAGCCTGTGAAGAGTAGGGTGGTGTTCTGGCCGCGCACGGCGAAGTGGCTCATGCCGCCCAGGTCGAAGGCGATGTGCTTGAGGCTCTCGTCGTTGTTGCTGATGCATTGGTAGCGCTCGTACGATGCTTCGGGGCGAATGTTGAGCTCCCCTTCGGGCAGCACCAGCTCGGCGGCATGGGTGCGGCGGCACTCGTCAAGGGCAGCGCGGATGGCAGGCATGGCATCGGCCTGGGCTTCGGCCGTCAGATAATCACTCAGGTAAACGGTTCCGCCCTGATGGCTGCACGACGCCAGGAGGACAAGGGTAAGGGTTAGCAGAATGGAAATACGTTTCATTGTTTTTATGGGTATCAAGTTCTTCTCTTATTATAAAAGGGGTAAGGACGGGGTTAAGAGCCACTCCAGTCCAGGCAGGCGGAGTGGAATTCAGCGGCGGCCGTAGAGCGGATCAACTCGCCGATGTTGTGTGGACGGACGCCTCCGCCCACCAGGACGGCAGGGCCTCGGGTGTCCTCGCTGCGGCAGACGAGCTGAGCGAGCAGCTCGCGGCCCTCCATGGCGGAGGGGGCGTGGCCGGAGGTGAGGATGCGGCTGATGCCAAGCTGGGTAAGGTCGTCGTATGCCTGCAGCGGGTCGCGGCATACATCAAAGGCTCGATGGAACGTCACGGGCAGCCCCGCAGTTGCAGCGAGGAAGCGTGTCATCGCCACGCAGTCCACATCGCCCTCGGACGTGAGGGCGCCGATGACGACGGCGTTCACCCGGTGCTCGCATCCGTCGGGGGTGTTGGTTGAGAGCTGGCGCACGCGTTCGATGCTGCGGACCATGGCCTCCACCTCGTCGTCGGTATAGATAAAGTTACCCGCCCTGCAACGGATGAGCACGTTGACGGGGATGCGCACAGCCCCAAGCGTGGCGCAGATGTTCGCTTCCGAGGGCGTCAGACCGTCGAGGGGAAGAGACTCACAGAGTTCTATGCGTGATGCCCCTGCCGCCTCAGCTTTGCGGGCGTCATCGGCACTCTGACAACAGCATTCAAGGTAAAATGGCAACACCTTTGATTTTTTCGATTTAATAATCCTATTTTATTACTACGTTTTTCTAACCTCTCAATCAGCGATACTTCCCTTCGTCTTTGTCATCGAGCATGGAGAGGTAGGAGTTGTAGCGCGAGGCGGCTATCAGGTGATCGTCCAGCGCACGCAGCACCGCACAGCCAGGTTCGTGGGTGTGGGTGCAGTTAGCGTAGCGGCAGTCCTTGGAAATGCTGAAAAGCTCGCGGAAATAGTGGCTGACCTCCTCGCGCTCCATGTCGAACGTGCCGAAGCCCTTGATGCCTGGGGTGTCGATGAGCCACGAGTCGTCGCTAGCGGGCAGCGGGAACATTTCGCTGAAGGTAGTGGTGTGCATGCCGGTGTTGTGGGCGTTGGAGATTTCGGCCGTTTTCTGTCTCACCCCCGGGATGAGGGCATTCAGCAGCGTGCTCTTTCCCACTCCGCTGTTGCCGCTGAGCAGGGTCTTTTGTCCCTTCAGCACAGGCAGCAGCGACGACACAGCCTTCCAGACCAATCCGGAATTTCCAGTCTCTCCAAAAGTTCCGGTTTTTCCGGTTTTTCCGGATTCTCCGGAATGTCCGGAATCTCCGGAATCTTTATCCCCCTCACCTAGGCATGAAATCAAGTGGCACGGATAGCCCAGCCCTTCGTACAGCTGCGCCAGCATTGTGGCGATGCGGAGCTCGCCGGTATCGTAACGGTCCATTTTGTTGATGACGATGCGGACGGGGATGCGGTAGGCCTCAGCCGTAGCGAGGAAACGGTCGATGAACGTGGTGCTGGTCTCGGGATAGTTGACGGTGACGAGCAGCAGGCACTGATCGACGTTGGCGGCCAGGATGTGGCTCTGCTTGCTGAGGTTCGAGGCGCGGCGGATGATGTAGTTGCGGCGATCCTCGATGGCTGTTATCCAGCCCTCTGCACCTCCGCCGGCGGGAGTGCCTTCGCCGGGGGAGTACGTCACGCGATCACCCACCGCAACAGGATTGGTGCTGCGGATGCCCTTCAGACGGAAGTTTCCCTTTACGCGACAATCCACCCGCCTGCCCTCGTCGTTGAGAACGGTGTAGTGGCTGCCCGTGTTGCGGATGACCAGACCCGTCGGCATCAGACGGTCATGATTTCCTTTTCCTTGGCGGCAAAGACCTCATCGACCTTCTTGATGAACTTGTCGTGAAGTTTCTGCACCTTCTCCTCGCCGTCCTTCTGCACATCCTCGGGCATGCCGTCCTTGACGGCTTTCTTGAGGGCGTCAATGCAGTCGCGGCGGGCGTTGCGGACGCTGATCTTGGCGGTCTCCACTTCCTTGCTGCACTGCTTCACAAGCTGTTTGCGGCGCTCCTCGGTGAGGGGCGGGATGGAGATGCGGATGACCTCGCCGTTATTCTCAGGCATGATGCCGAGCGAGGAGTCGATGATGGCCTTCTCGATGGCACGGATCATGCTCTTGTCCCACGGACGGATGGCGATGGTCCGGGCGTCGGGCGTAGAGACGGAGGCGACGTTATTGAGCGGCACCACCGAGCCGTAGCTCTCGACACGGATGCCGTCCAGCAGGCGGATGTCGGCCTTTCCGGCACGGATGTGCGCCAGTTCGTCCTCAATGTGCATGATGGCCATTTCCATCATTTCCTCAGCTTCGTTAAGATAAGTTTTCAGTTCTTGCATAGTCTGTCGTGAAAAAAATGTTTTACATGAGCAAGTGACAAAGGTACGCGGTTTCTTCGTTTTTTCAAAGAAATAAGGAAAAAAATAACTCGATGGCATTATTTTATCCGGAAAAAGATTGAAAGTGAAAAAAAAGTCCTACATTTGCGCCTTAAACATGGAAAAGTCAATTTTAGACCTTCTCGAACAGTTGCCGCCCATCTCGTTGGAAGAGATGGGAGGCATCAAGCTGATGAACCGTCTGGACCGTAAATACCTGGCCACCATCAGCCAGCTGGAGCAGCTGCTGGCCTTGGCACAGGGTAAGTACTATGCCCAGATGATTGGCGGCTGCCGCTTCAACCCCTACCGCACGGTCTATCTCGACACGCCGGACGAGGAGATGTACCTGGCCCACCACAACGGACGTCTCGTCCGTCAGAAGGTGCGCGTCCGTACCTATCTGGACAGCGGCGACACCTTTCTCGAAGTGAAAAACAAGGACAACCACGGCCGCACGAAGAAGAAGCGTATCCCCGTCCAAGGCCTCGACACCCTGGTGGCCGACGGCGGCGACGAGCTGCTGAACAAGTACGCCCGCTACACCCTCGGCCAGCTGGTGCCGAAGGTGGAGAATCGTTTCGAGCGCATCACCCTCGTCAACCTCGCCAAGACCGAGCGCCTCACCATCGACACACACGTCAAGTTCCACCACTGGGAGACGGGCTGCGACAACACCTTCGACCGCCTTGTCATCATCGAGCTCAAACGCGACGGCAACGTCCCCAGCCCCGTGCTTGACATCCTGCACCAGCTGCGCATCCACCCCTCGGGCTTCAGCAAGTACTGCATCGGCACCGTCCTGACCAAAAGCGAAATCAAGCAGAATATGTTCCGCCCGAAAATCCGCAAGATTGAAAAAATGCTCTCGCTGGAGGGAGGTATGTAGTTTATAGTTCATAGTTCACGAATCATAGTTGTTTATAGCTTTCGAAAATAAAAAACAATAATAAAACAGTAAATTACCATGAGTTTAATGACATTGCTTGCTGCCGGAGGAAAAGCGCTGCTTGCTGCAGCTGCCGGCGATTATGAGGGAGACATTGACGCTTCCGACATCATAGGTGGAACCAGTTCAGTCTTGGCCGACTGGGCCGCGCTTGGCGATCTGTTCATCCGCTTCTTCCTGTGCCTCATCGTGGTGTTCGTCATCGTCCGCTGCTTCTATTACCCCAAGAGCCGTCGCCGCGACTATTTCTTCACCTTCATGCTGGTGAGCATCAGCGTCTTCATGCTCATCTTCTTCCTCGGCGGGACGAAGCTGAAGACGGGTGTCGCCCTCGGCCTCTTCGCCATCTTCAGCATCATCCGCTACCGCACCGAGAGTGTGCCCATACGCGAGATGAACTACCTCTTCGTCCTCATCGCCATCAGCGTCATCAACGGCGTGGGCCCGAGCTTCAGCTATGTGGAACTGCTGGCGGCCGACGTGCTGCTCATCATCGTCATCGCCATCTGCGAGAGCACCCTCTTCGTCAAGAAGGAAGCCAGCAAGCTCATCAAGTACGACAACGTCAAGCTCATCACCCCCGAGAAGAACGACGAGCTGCTCGAAGACCTCAAGAAGCGCACCGGCCTCGAGGTGTTCCGCGTCGAGGTGGGTGCCATTGACTTCCTCAAGGACAGCGCCATCCTGCGCATCTACTACAAGCCCCTTTCGGGCATCGACAACAGCGTAGACAGCGTGGGCCGCATGCCGCGAGGCTAACGTTATGTTTTTTTCAAAAATTTAAAAATTCATCTTCAAAACTATGCGATTTAACGAGGAAATTATCAAAAAAACGCGTGCCCTGTTTTTTGCCGTCCTACTTGCCTTTCCCCTCTTAGGCATCCACGCACAAGGTGATGGCGTTGGCCTCTGGGCTGACGTCGAGGGCGAGACCAAACTCTCCAAGGGGCTTGGACTTTCGTTTGATGCCGGCTACCGGGCCCGCGACAACTTCGCCGCCTCCGACCGTGCCTCCGTCGGCGTCGGTCTCTCCTATAAGAATAAGACCCTTGCCCCCTGGCTGAAAGTCGATGCCGGCTATACCTTTATATATAAGAACACCCCAGGCAAGACCACCATCAAATACCTGACGGACGGCACGACGCCCAAGCATATGAACGTCGATGCCGCCTACTGGGGCCCGCGCCACCGCGCCACCGCCTCGCTCACCGGCTCGTTCAAGGTCGGGCGGTTTAAGCTCTCGCTACGCGAACGCTACCAGTACACCTATCGCGTGGCTACCACCTGCCAGCGCACACGCTACTATTACAACCCCCTCTACGACCTCTTCAAGGACATCAACCCCGACATCCAGGAGTGGTATCTTAACGAAGACGCCACCGACGAGGACTATAGCTACATGACCGACGCGAAGAACCCCAAGCACTATCACAAACTGCGCAGCCGCTTCGCCGCCAGCTACGATATCCGCAAGAGCAAGTTCGAGCCTTTTGCCGAAGTGGAAGCCTTCAACGACCTTACGAGCAACTTTGCCCTCGAAAAGATGCGCTACACCATCGGCACCGACTACAAGCTCAGCAAGACGTCCAAGCTCTCCCTCTACTACCGCTACCAGAGCGAGTTTTCCGACGATGACGACGACGAGACGGGCGGCCACATCATCGGTCTCGGCTATTCGTTCGACTTCTAAGGCTCGATGATGAAAAAATGACTATTAACGCTCGATTATGAAAAAACATCTCATCCTCTTCGCCCTGCTGCTGACGGCGTTTGCCGCGCAGGCACAGCAGGTTCCGCCCAGCCTCGGCGTCAGCTATAAGGCGGGGGGCGGCACTTTCTTCTATCTCGACTACATCCAAAAGCTCACCTTCACGGGCGGCAACCTCGTTGTTACCATGAAAGACGGCGCACAGGAGAGTGCCTCTATTGCCCTCTCTGATATCTCATACATGGAATTCTATTCCGCAGGTGCCGTTGACCGTACCACCGTCCCCGCCGACATCTTCGTCTGGTCGCCCGTCACCAACGAGCTCACCGTCCGCTGCCCTGCCGGAACAGCCATCCACATCTACTCTCCTGACGGCCGCCGGCAGCTCAGCGCCATACAGTCCGTAGCACAGTCACCCATCAGCCTCGCCGCCCTCCCCAGCGGAATCTACATCGTCGAGGTCGGAGGTAAAACCACCAAAATTCAACACCGATGAAACGCATTCTCCTTACCCTTATAGCCCTTTGTGGGCTCTTCACCGCCTATGCCGGAAACGGCTATAAAGCCATCATCACCGGCACCGACGGCAACGTCGATGAGATGGAGGTCTATGCCACCGAGGGCGTCGTCACCTTCAGCGACGATGCCAGCCACCTATTCATTAAGTCGGCCGACGGCGTCACCGTCACCTACCCCGTCGATTACGTCGCCTCCATTACTTTCCAGAACTACGAGTTTACGGGCGACGACTACGTCCTCCCTTACACCACCGATTTCGACGTCACCTTCAGCGCCGACGACGAGACGGATTACACCTCCGTCACCGAAACCGTCACGGCCACCGAGACCGAAACCAACGACTACGGCGATTTCATCGAGAATTACGAGGATGACGACGAGTCGAAGGGCACCGTCACCATCACGTGGAACGGCTCGACAGCCAACGTCACCCACAACCCCTCGTCGCTCAAGCAGAGCGTCGTCGTAGCCAGCGGCACCGCTTCGGACGTCATCATATACTCTTCCAAGAAAGTCGATTTCGTCCTGAAGGGCACCACGTCCGACGGCTCTCTCACTCTCTACTCCGAGAAGAAATGCGCCATGACGCTCGACGGCGTCACCGTCACCAATGCCGACGGCGCCGCCATCAACATGCCTAAAAAGACCGTCGGCACCATCGCCTACGGCGGCAAGACGTGCTACGTCGTCGTCAAGGGCACCAACACCCTCACCGACGGCACCACCTATTCCTCAGCCGTCAGCGGCGAGGACATGAAGGCCACCCTCTTCAGCGAGGGCCAGCTCATCTTCTCCGGCACCGGTACGCTGAACGTCACCAGCCGCTACGGCCACGGCATCGCCAGCGATGACTACATCCGCATCCGCGGCGGTAAGCACAACCCCGTCATCAACGTCACCTCCGTCAAGGACGGCATCAGCGTCAACGACTACCTCCTTATGTACGGTGGCACCGTCACCGTCAACGCAGCCGACGACGGCGTCGATGTCGGCAAGGGTTACGTCGCCATCAACGGCGGACGCCTCACCGTCAACGCCACCGACGAAGGCATCGCAGCCTCATATCAGGGCGAGAACGACGGCAGCGTCGATGCCTCCATCAATCCCTCCATCACCGTGGCCGGAGGCCTCGTCACCGTCACCACCACCGGCGACAAGGGCCACGCCCTTCGTGCCCGTCGCGACATCACCGTCACGGGCGGCGTCGTCCGCACCACGGTGAGCGGCGCTGGCTCAAAAGCACTCAATGCCGACGGCAAGGTGAACATCACGGGCGGCAAGGTCCTCAGCATGGTTAGCGGCCTGCCCATCTACGACGATGAGGAGAACGACCTGTCGTCCGCTGCCGCCATCCGCAGCAAGGGCACCCTGAACGTCGGCGGCGATGCCGTCGTTGCCCTCAAGACCACCGCCGCCGGCGGCAAGGGCATCAACGCTACGGGCCTCGTCACCCTCTCCGGAGGCGACATCACCGTTGTCGTCCTCGGCAACCGCTACACCGCTGATGCTGGCACCAGCCGTGCCCGCGGCATCACCGCCGATGCCGGCCTCACCCTCAGCGGCGCCACTCTGCGTGTCCGTGCTGCCGACGACGCCCTCTACACGCCCGTCACGCTCAGCGTCAACTCAGGTGTCCTCCAGGCCTTCTCCACCGATGCCATCGCCCTCCGATACGCCGTTCTTAACCACACCGCAGGATGGATAGCATACGACTGATAATTGATTTTTTAATTCCTAACTCTTAACTCATAACTATAATTATTCCCCCATACTTTCGTGAGTTACCTAATCACTCCCCCCAACTACCGCCCGCTGCTCAACCCGAAGCAGACGGAACAGGGCATCAAACAAATCAAGGACTTCTTTCAGCAGAACCTCTCCACCGAACTTCGTCTGCGCCGCGTGACGGCACCATTGTTCGTGCTTAAGGGCCTCGGCATCAACGACGACTTGAACGGTGTGGAGCGTGCCGTCTCATTCCCCATCAAGGACATGGACGATGCCCGCGCCGAGGTCGTTCATTCGCTGGCCAAGTGGAAACGACTGACATTGGCTGAATACGCCGTCCAGCCAGGTTATGGTATCTACACCGACATGAACGCTATTCGCGCCGACGAGGAGTTGGGCAATCTTCATAGTCTTTACGTCGATCAATGGGACTGGGAACGTGTCATCCGGCCTGAGGACCGCACGTTGGATTACCTGAAGCGTATCGTCCGCCGCATCTATGCCGCCATGCTTCGCACGGAGTATATGATCAGCGAAGTCTATCCGCAGCTCATTCCCTCTCTGCCTGATGAGATCCATTTCATTCACAGCGAAGAACTGCTGCAGCGCTATCCCGGCCTCTCTGCCAAGGACCGCGAGCATGCCATAGCCAAGGAATATGGTGCTGTGTTCATTATCGGCATTGGAGGCCAGCTGTCGAATGGCGAGCCTCACGACGGCCGTGCTCCTGACTACGACGACTGGAGTACGCCGAACAGCGATGGATTCTGCGGCCTCAATGGCGATATTATCGTATGGAACAACATCCTGGGCCGCTCGTTCGAGGTTTCCTCTATGGGCATCCGTGTGGACAAGGATTCTATGTTACGTCAGTTGGCCCTGTGCCATGCTGAGGAGCGAAAGGAGCTTTATTTCCATCGTCGGCTGCTGGCAGGTGAGCTTCCCCTGAGTGTGGGTGGCGGTATAGGGCAGAGCCGGCTCTGCATGCTGTTGCTTAAGAAAGCCCACATTGGCGAAATCCAAGCCTCCATCTGGCCGCAGGAGATGGTCGATCGTTGCGCAGCCGCAGGAATACCCTTGATATGAACGTTCGCATAGACGAGAGCTGGAGGGCGGTGCTGCAGCCCGAGTTTGACAAACCCGAGTTCGAGCGGCTGACGTCGTTTGTCCGCCAGGAGTATGCTCGCGGCACCTGCTATCCCCCCGCAAGGCTTATCTTCAATGCCTTCGACCATTGTCCCTTCGACAAGGTGAAAGTCGTCATCATCGGGCAGGACCCCTACCACGAGCCTGGGCAGGCTAACGGCATGTGCTTCTCTGTCAGCCCGACGACCCCTATGCCTCCTTCGCTTGTTAATATCTTCAAGGAGATACAGAACGACCTCGGCACCCCTCCGCCCGCTAACGGCGACCTCACTCGCTGGGCCGATCAAGGTGTGCTGTTGCTCAATGCCACTCTTACTGTTCGTGCCCATGCTGCTGCCTCGCACCAACGGCAGGGTTGGGAGGAATTCACAGATGCTGTCATCCGTGAATTGAACGCACGACGCGACAACCTTGTCTTTATCCTCTGGGGCTCTTACGCCCAGCGCAAGGGTGCCATCATCGATCGTACGCGCCATCTAGTTCTCACCAGCGTACATCCCTCCCCTCTGAGCGCTCACGCTGGCTTCTTCGGCAACCACCACTTCAGCCGCGCCAACGCCTACCTTACCGAACACGGCCAAACGCCTGTAAATTGGTGATAATCGTTTAACGTTTAACGTTTTTTCGTTTAACGTTTAATGTTTAACGTTTAACGATCATGATAACTTCGTTAATTGACAATGGACAATGGATAATTATTAATTATCAATTTTCAATTATCAATTGCGCCGAAGGCGCCAGACGTGTTCGTTAAACATTAAACGAAAATTCCTAATTCCTAATTTCTAATTCCTAATTTTTAAAAATGCAATTCCACAGAATCCTCCTCAAGCTCAGCGGCGAAAGCCTGATGGGCGAACAACGTTACGGCATCGACGAAAAGCGCTTGGCTGAGTACGCCCTGCAAATCAAGGAAATCCACGACCTCGGTGTGCAAATAGGCATCGTCATAGGCGGCGGCAACATCTTTCGCGGCCTCACGGGTGCAGGGAAAGGCTTCGATCGCGTCAAGGGCGACCAGATGGGCATGCTGGCTACAGTCATCAACAGCCTTGCTCTCAGCAGCGCCCTCACAGCTGTAGGCGTTCCCACCCGCGTTCTCACCGCTATCCGCATGGAACCTATTGGTGAATTCTACACGAAGTGGAAGGCCATCGAAGCGCTCGAACGTGGCGAAGTGGCCATCTTCAGCGCCGGTACGGGCAATCCTTATTTCACCACCGACACAGGCTCCTCGCTCCGCGCTATCGAGATTGAGGCTGACGTCATGTTCAAGGGCACTCGCGTCGATGGCGTCTATACCGCCGACCCCGAAAAAGACCCTACAGCCACGAAATTTGCGGACATATCCTATAAGGAAGTGCT
>JAILEU010000173.1 GCA_024697785.1 Bacteroidaceae bacterium
CAGCGTCCCGCCGTAGAAGTAGCCGTCGGCGTCGCCGCTGATGCCCTTGCCGCCGGTACCCGTATTGGTGAGGGTGAGGCTGCCGCCGTACATCTCGAACCGCTGGTCGGCCTTGATGCCTGCCGTACCGGTATATTCAGCATCATCGTCGTCGTAGGCGGCAGAACCCGTCACCTTGATGGTGGTGACGCCGCCGCTGATGGAGACCAGCGAGTCGGAGGTGATGCCCTTCTTCATGTCGGCGGTAGCCGTAGCCGAGAGGGTGCCGTCGGAGATGATAACCGCCTCCTTGCCGCGCAGGGCATGACCGGCAGACGAGGTGACGTTGATGGTGGGCGAGGACATGAAATGGAGGTAGTCGTCGGACGTGATGCCCGCCTTGCCCGTCGCTGTGACGTCGAGGGTGCCGTCGCCGCTGAAGATGAGCTGACCCTCGCTGAAAAGGGCTGCCTTCTCGTCCTCGCCGGAGGGCGTGAGCGTGTAGGACGAGCCGTCGGCCAGCGTGTTCGTACCCTTCACCACGACAAAGCAACGTTTCTTGCCCTGGTTGTTGATGGCCGCGCCGCGCTTGTTGGTGAGGTTCAGGCCGTTCAGCACGAAGGCCTGTTTGTAGTTACTGTAGGTCTTGAAATAGCCGTCGGCGCAGGTACCGCTCAGCTCGTAGATGATCTTTTCGGAGGTGGTGTTGACGACGGTGACGTCGCTGCCGTCGGCAGAGACGATGCCAGCCGAGTCGCCTGTAATGGTGACGCCGTCGGAGGCATAGGCGATGTAGATGGTGCGGTCGAACGGCGTGTTGGCGATGCTGTCTTCAGCGTCATCGACATCGATGCTGCTGATGGCGAGGGTGTCATCGTTTGTGAGACCGCTGTCCGCCTCCGTTTCATCGTTTGTCGCGCAGCTCGTCCAGAGAAATGCCCAGCAGGGCAGAAAAAGGAAAACAATCCATTTTTTCATCGTTTTCATTATAAATTGATTCAACTTGGACGCAAAAATACGACAAAATGCAAGACCACCGATGCTGTAAAAGTCGTTTTTAACAATTATCAGTTTCGGGGGTGCGCTTTTTTGCATTTGTTAAGATGACGGATGGTTTTTGTGGCCTGCTGTTACTTCTCCACGAAGTCGATGACGAGCTGCATGACGGGCAGGGCGCTGTCGAAGCGGATGTGGGCGACGTCGTCGAGCGGGGTGTGGTAATAGGGGAAGGCGTCGCCGCCCTCGTTCTCGAGGAAGATGCAGGGCACGCCGCGGACGGCAAAGGGATAGTGGTCGCTGTTGGCGGCAAGGGCGCCGCGCTCGAGGGCGCGGAAATAGCCGCCCTGTTTATTCAGCTCGTCGAAGCGGCGCCAGCCGTCCATGCCTGCCTCGCTGGCCTCGGAGTAGAGCGTGGGGTTGTTGTCGCCTATCATGTCGATATTAATAAGGTATTTCACGCGGTCGAGCGGCACGAGGGGGTGCTCGGCATAATAGGTGGAGCCGTAGAGCCCGCAGTCCTCGCCCGAGACGGAGACGAGGAGGATGTCGAACGGCGGGCGGTGGCGGGCGAAGTAGCGGGCGAGTGTCAGCAGGGCGGCCGTGCCCGAGGCGTTGTCGTTGGCGCCGCCGTAGAAGACGTCGGGACCGAACGTGCCCAGGTGGTCGTAGTGGGCGGTCAGGACGTAGCAGCTGTCGTGGCGAAGGCCGTCGATACGGGCGATGACGTTCTCGGTCTGGTAGTCCTTATAGAACTGGTTATCCACATCGATGGTGACATGCCTGGCGTCGGCAGGCAGGGCGTCGGCACGCACCCAGACGTCGGGCTTCGAAAGGACGATGGCGGACTCGGCCTTGTAGTACTTCAGCGGCAGGGGGGCCTCCCCCGTCCCCTCCTGAAGGAGGGGAGACGGATTACTTCCGCTCACGGCTCCCTTCCCTTTAGGGGAGGGCTGGGGTGAGGCTGCGCTCACGGCTCCCTTCCCTTTAGGGGAGGGCTGGGGTGAGGCTGCGCTCACGGCTCCCTTCCCTTTAGGGGAGGGCTGGGGTGAGGCTGCGCTCACGTACGGTTCGTAGGTGAGCGTGCGTTGCTCGGGGTGTTCCCACAGCAGCATCATGCCCGCCCACGCGAGGGTGGTGTCGGCCTTGAGGCGCGCGAGGTCGGCGCGGAAGTGGCGGGCCATGAAGTAGTCGCACACCACAAAGGCGCCCTGGTACTCGGGCCGCCGCAGGTCGTCAAGGAGCTGCCCGGGCGTGTAGCCCAGCGTGTCGAGGCGGTAGAGGGGGAAGGTGCCGTGGACGGCGGGCGAGAACTCGCGCAGGGTCCATTCGTAGCCGGCGGCGAGGGCGTGGCCGTCGATGCTGAGCGTGGCCTGGCCGGAGTGGGTGTTGACGTCGAAGGTGAAGGGCTGCAGCTCCACGTTATCCACGCCCGCACGGCGGTACTCGCGCTGAAGGTAGGCCGACGTCAGCCGCACGCCATCCTTGGCATAGCCCCTGCCCTGGTAGCGCGACGAGCTGAGCTCCGTCACCACACGGCGGTAGTACTTCATGTCGGGGGCCGAAGGCTTACATCCTATCAATAAAAAAGAAACAGCGACAACAACTGCCGCAAAACCTGACTTACGCTGCATAATTCCTACATTATTCATAAAACAACTTTTATTTCGCAGCGAAGATAGTGGAAAAATTTGGAAATACGAAGAAAAAGGCTTTTCTTTGCAAAAATATTCACTTTACAATTTTACCCCAATGAAAACCCGTAAGCTGATTTCCCTTGCTGCCCTGCTGCTGACCGTGCTGGGCACGAACGCCCAGAACCCCTACCTCCCCCTGTGGGAGCATCTGCCCGACGGCGAGCCCCGCGTCTTCGAAGACCCCGACAACCCCGGCAAGCTGCGTGCCTACATCATCGGCTCGCACGACGTCACCTATACCGCCTACTGCGGGCCCGACATCCGCATGTGGTCGGCACCCGTCGAGAACCTGACGGAGTGGCGCGACGAGGGTCCCATCTTCACGCATTTTGTTGATGGCCAATGGGACACCATGTATGCCCCCGACCTCGTGGAGGTCAAGGACAAGACGACGGGGAAGAAAACCTACTGGCTCTATCCCCACAGCCGCGGGTGGCGCCGCGTGGCGACGGTCTGCAAGAGCGACCGCCCCGACGGACCCTTCACGCCCGTGAACCTGACGCCCGACGGACGTGCCTGCGTCGATGGCTCGTTCATCGACTTCGACCCCAGCGTCTTCGTCGAGAACATCACGAACAAGAAGGACAAGGACTACGACAAGGGTTTCCGTGCCTACGTCTTCTACGGCTTCCAGCACTCCACAGCCGTCGAGCTCGACCAGAGCACCATGTACAGCCAGCGCCCGGGCACGGACCGCATAGACCCTTTCATCCCCGCCAGCAGCGCCGACGGGCGCCTGCTCGACAAGGAGGGAAGCGAGTACAAGGCGCTCTACAAGGGACAGAACCCGCTCGACTTCAACTTCTTCGAGGCCAGCAGCATCCGCCAGGTGGGCAACAAGTACGTGATGGTCTTCAGCGGCTATAGCGGCAAGGAGTACGGCCTGGGCAACACCAACAGCGCCCTGCGCTATGCCTACGGCGACAGCCCCCTCGGCCCCTGGCGCTCGGGCGGCGTGCTCGTGGACAGCCGCGGCGTCGTACCCAACGAGAACGGCACACGACTCACCACCACCAACGCCGCACACAACACCCACGGCTCGCTACAGGAAATCAACGGCCAATGGTACGTCTTCTACCACCGTCCGCCGCGCGGCTTCGGCAACGCCCGCCAGCCCATGGTGGCTCCCGTGAAGATCGAGTGGGACAAGAAGTCCGTCGCCAAGGGCGGACAGGTGCGCATCACGGGCTACGACCCCTTCACAGCCAATAACGAGTGGACGGCCAAGGC
>JAILEU010000189.1 GCA_024697785.1 Bacteroidaceae bacterium
TAGTGAATACATCTTCAAGAACACGGCTGCCGGTTACCTCGCTATCGAGGACAACGAGAACACGAAGCCCCTCTTCGGCCTTGGCGTGCATGGCACGGAAGCTACGGCTCTCCGCTTCAAGCTCCTCTCGGCTGCTGAGTACGAGAAGATGATTGCTGACCGCTTCGACGCCGAGAAGGCTGCTGCTATGCAGGCTGCTGGCGTTGACGACATCGCTACTCTCTTCCAGAGCGACGCTACCGACAAGGTTCAGAGCGCTTCCCTCGTGGGCAGCAACGAAGGCTGGACCTGGACGGGTCTGCTCTATCGCGGTGGTAACCTCACGACCAACGAGAACGGCACCGAGACATGGCAGGGTTGCGGCACGCTCGCACAGACTGTTGAAGGCCTGCAGCCTGGTCTCTACAAGGTCGGTCTCTATGGCTTCTTCCGCATCGACACCCAGCGTGTGGTGAATGTTGAGTGGTACAACAAGGGCTACGTGATGTCCACCGCATTCCTTGCTGCCAACGGCAACGAGGTTCGCATCAAGCCCGTCGGCGCTGAGGCTACCATCAACGAAGCCGGTGACGGCATCTATCCCAACTGGATGAACGAGTCCAAGGCCTGCTTCGACGAAGGCAAGTACCTCAACGAGGTCTATGCTTACGTTGGCGAGGACGGCAAGCTCGACATCTCCGTTACCCAGCCCACTTGGAAGGGCGACTGCTGGCTGATGCTCGGCGGTGTCACCCTGACCTACTACTCCACCGAGGCTGAGGCCATCAACGGCGAGGAAGGTACGACTGGCATCAACAACGTTGCTGCTGAGGTCGTAAGCCGCACTTACTACAACGCCAATGGCGCTGAAATCGCTGAACCCGCTCAGGGCGTCAACGTCGTCAAGAGCGTGATGAGCGACGGCACCATCAAGGTTGAGAAGGTTCTCGTGAAGTAAGAGAGGCTCCCTTGTGAAGTAACAACCCGGCGGAACAGCCGTTCCGTCACTCCAAACGCAGAGAGCGCAGTCCCCTGGGGCTGCGCTCTCCATTTTTTCCCTTCACTTTTTTGCTGCCTCAAAACCTTTTCCTATCTTTGCCGGACCAAGACATGAATAGATGAAGAAACAACCGATAGCTCGCATACTGCTCCTCTCGCTTTCCCTCGTCAGCCTCATGGGCTGCACGCAGGAGTATAAGGAATTCTGCACCCAGTATCGCGTGTCGTTCTCGTGCGACATCACCAATTCACCCTATAACGCCGTCAATAGCATGGGCCAGTTCATCACCGTGCGGAAAAAGACGGGCAGCACCTCGTGCACAGTTCATACCCCTTCGCTGGGCAAATCGGTCGAAGTGCCGCTCTCCGAAGTCGAGATTCGTTCCTTCTCCTTCGGTCTTGGCGGCCTGATTCTCGGGAAACCCTATTTTGGCGACGGCATGTCCGTCTATGCCTACGACTTAGCCTGCCCCGCCTGCGACAAATCATCCTCCCGTCTCAGCGTCAATGTCCAGGGCAATGCCACTTGCGCGAAGTGCGGCAACGTCTATGACCTCAACAATGGCGGTCTTGTCATCGAGGGCGAAGGCCGTCCCCTCTATCGCTATCGCGTCACCCAATCGTCCGTCAGCACTCTTTTCGTCCACAACTAAGCAAAAATTGTAGGAGCAAAAACAAAATCCAAGCCCTTGGATCTGCAGTTCCAAGCCCATGGATTTTCAGTTCCAAGCCCATGGATTTCTCATTTCTGAAAGTGGTTTTGAAAGGCAGGAATGCACTTGACCTAATAAGTGGGCTCCGCTTCGGAACGGACGGAACAGCGAGCGCAAAGTCAAACTAGTTTGAACTTTGCCGAGTCGTGACGGACGAAAACGAAGTTAAAAACTCAAATATATTTGGTTTTTCTCTCAGCTTGGCCTTTGGCCTAAAATGCTTTCGCTCGGCATAGAGAAAATTTTTCTCTTTGCTCTTGCTTACTCGCATTTTTGTCACTACCTTTGCAGGCGAAACGATGCTCGAATGGTGGAATCGGTAGACACGAGGGACTTAAAATCCCTTGCCCAGTGATGGGCGTGTGGGTTCAAGTCCCACTTCGAGTACGAGAAGGGAGGAGTTTCTTAGACGGAACCCCTCCCTTCGCATTTATGCTATCGGGCGAGCCGGATGTTCTGTCTCGCCCGATGGTTTCGGCTTTATTCTGTCCGCATGACTTTTCGGCCGTTGTAGATGTAGATGACGCCGGGCATCATGTCGTCAGGCGATGCGACGGGACGGCCCATGAGGTCGAAGAGTCCCTGACGCTTGGGCTCCACCGTTTCCCCGGAAACAGAGGGCTCGATGGACGGTGTGCGGATGCCGGTGGGCTGATAATTGGGGTCGCCGAGGTAGAGAAGGCGGAAATTGTCGCACTTATACCACGTGTCGCCTTCGGCTACGCCGATGGTGAGCTCGCCATTTTCGACCCAGATGCTGTCGATGACAGCTTCGGTGAGGTAGTATTTGCCAAGCTCGGAAGCAGGAACCTGGACGGTGTCATTGCCTGCGAAGAGATTGACGACACCTCCCTCGTCGGTGCCGGTCATGGCCGTAAAGCGGTACCAGCCCGTGAGCAGTCCGGTGATGGTCTGGGATATACGGGTGGACTTGCCCTGGCTGTTGTTGTGGAGGAAGTAGTTGCCTTGGCCTCGGGCGATGAAGGTGGCGATGTTGGACGTGTTGCGAACGACAGAGTGGGAGTCGCTCTTCCACCCGTTCTTGTTGTTCAGTTCAAAGGATGGATTGGTGATGAACGTCGTGAAATCAACCGGTTCGGTGACGATTCCGACCATCAGGGGGTAGGTTTCACAGAACGCGTTGAGCGCTTTGGTAAGGCTGTTGACTTCCGTTGCCTCAAGTTCCATAGTCTTCCAGACGGCACGACCCTCAGCAAGCATGGTGCTCATATGTATGTTAGCGCTGTCGCGGATGACGGCGTGATGGGTGTCGTAGAGAGTCTGAGCATCGTTGATGGCCTGAGCCAGCTTGCGGTAGGCTTTCTCAAGTGTCTCGTTCACGGTGGCGCGTACCTTCTTTGAATCAGAGGTGAGGACGAAGGTGAACGGAGCAGCCACGTAGTTGGTGTCCTGCGAGTTGAAGTACTGGGTAGTGGCCGTGGGGTCGGTGTCGAGCGAGAGGATGTAGCGGGCATTCTCGGGCTTGAAGGGATAAGGACGCTGGGCCGTGAAGGTGCCGATGAAGGGCAGGGTGACGGCCGTGTCGGCATCGAGGCTGATGGTGACATTGCGTCCAACAAACGGTTTCGAAGCCGTAGCGCTGGTCTGAATCATATAAGGAGTAGCGGCCTCAAGGACATCCACGGTCGTGGCTTCGGTGAAGTACGACTTGCCGACTTCGGAAATGTGGCGGCAGATGTACTCCGTCGGGCGTTGGCAGGTGAAGGGCAGGATAAGGGTCTGCTGGACGCTGGGGATGAATTCGGGCGTGTACTGCGCCTTGCTGGCCTGGAACGGCTCGAGAGGGCGGAAGTCGTAACCCGGCACGAGCTGCAGGTCGGCGCAGTGGCCATTGCAGACGATGTTAGCCCCCTCGACGGGCTGGCTGACGTAGAAGAGCGCGTTGGGGTTGGCAGCGGTGAGGTTGCCGGTGACGCCCGTGATGCCGCGCAGGTCGTATGCCGTGATGGCGGGGCCGCCGTTCAGGGAGCGGAAGGCCGTGGCATCCCAGTCGCCGGCGAGGGTGACAACGCCATTGTCGGTTGAGGCGACGTCGAGCGACTTCTCACCAACGACAAAGCGGATCAGCGTGTCAGAGGTGACAATGTCCATGTCTTCTACCTCAACGCGGAGGGTGAGGTAGAGGCCCTGTGAGAGGCGGTTGAATGTATGCTCCATCCTCTTGCGGTCGCCGGCAGCGTATGAGGTGGTGTTGAGGGTCTTGTTCTTATAGGATTTCGTCTCGCCGGTCTCGGGATTCCATTGCTCAAGGATGAACTTCACGGAGGGCTGCCCGGCGGTGGCGGTGACGCTGTTGCTGATGTCGGCATAGACGTCGGCGGTGTTATTGTTAAGTTTACGATAGACAACGTCTCCTACCATGACCGTGTCGGTGGATGCGCTGACGCCGATGGCATGCAGCGTCAGCTCAGGTGAAGGCTCTTCGACGCTGACGGGGGCGTGGTCAAGCACCTGACGGTTGGCGTCGGTGACGAAGAGGTGGTAGTTGCGGATCAGCGAGGGCTTGAGCTCGAAGGGCACGGCGACCGTTTCTCCCGGGGCGATAAACGTCTGGGTGTTGGTGGCGATGGGTGAGCTGGAGGTCGTCGGAGCCTTTTCGCTGGTCTGGAGGAAGAGGTTGAAGTTGTTGTAGGGGATGGTGCCGTTGTTGGTGATATCGACATAGACCGTGTTGTTCACGCGGCGGTAGAGGATGCTGTCGGCTCGGATGACGGCCGAGACGTTGGGGTGGGTAGGCGTAATGTTATACACAATCTCCTGCCAGATGCAGAATCCGTTGACGCCGTCCTTGAGGTCGAGCGTGTACCATCCGTCGCCGCCTCCGCCCCAGCCGAAGTTGAAGTGCCAGAGCCCGTTGCGGGCGTTGTATCCGTCGATGTTGATGGCGTGTCCGCTCTTGCCGTCGGTGGTAAAGCCGGAGTAGATGAGGGGTTTCTGGGCGACGAGGCTGTTGTAGATGATGCTCTCCCAGTCGTCGATGTTCATTTCGTTACGGCTCAGGTTGGTGCCGCCCAGTCCGAAATAGCTTTTCATGGCCTTGTTGGACTCGCTGATGTATCCGCCGGTTGAGTGCCAGTAGCCCAGTCTTGCTGCGGCTCCCAGGGTGAAGCATAGGGTGGCAACGGGCATTTTCAGTTCCTGCGGTTCGTTGTTGTTGTAGCTGTCGAACATCAGGTCGTATTCAATGGGTGTTCCTCTGGGGTAGCTGACGGTGACGTCGCATTGCTCGTCGCCGCTGCCTTTGTAGGTTGGCGTGGTGGAGAGAAGCTGGTGGGGCAGGTCCTTGCGGAAGTAATAGACCACCTGCGACGTGGCGGTGGCCACGCAGCCCACCACGGCGTGTTCGCCGTTGTCTGGGCAGATGGGGCAGAGGATGTTCCACGGAGCGCCCTGGTTCCAGTGGCTCTTCATGAGGGGCTGGATGGTGTTGCGCTCGGCCGGGGCACGCCGCGGCTTATAGGTCGGCGAACCTGCCTCGCGTCCCAGGGCCACCACGCTGGTGTAGCACTCAAGCATGTCGCGGTAGGCTGGCGACAGGTTGTTCTCGTCGAAGTCGCCCTCGTCGGTATATCCCAGCACGGCAGGCTGGCAGTCGTCGCCGCTCACCAGGATGTAGCCTTTGTTTTCGCCGCGCGATATGATGTAGTACGGAGCATCCTCCTGTGGTGACGCCGCGGCCGTGCGGCGCATGGCACGCACCCGTTGGGGAGCAAGGGATTCGCCGAGAAAGTCCTCAGCAATGCGGACGGCCTGTGAAGGCGTAATAATCTCAGCCTGAGCTATCAGACCGGCAAAAACAGCTGCTACGAGAAGGAGTACGTGCTTTTTCATTGTCATTTTCTTTCTAAAAAGTATATTTGGGTTTGCAAAGATAGGGTGAGCTGAGCGAAAAAGCAAATTTTATTTGATTTTTCCGAGGCGACCCCTATCTAAAAGCCCCTGCAGGGGGATTAAAGATAGTGATAAAAAATGGTTATCCATTCTTTCTAACCCTTTAGTAATGCTAAAAAAACGTTAATGCATGAATTATTTATGAAAAAAGATTGCTCTTGCAAAAAAAAGCAGTACTTTTGCGCCCCAAAATCATTAAACGCATCATAAAACTATGTATTGGACACTTGAATTAGCCTCAAAACTGGAGGACGCTCCCTGGCCAGCAACCAAGGACGAACTCATCGATTACGCCGTCCGTTCCGGCTCGCCATTGGAAGTGATAGAGAACCTGCAAGAGATAGAAGACGAGGGTGAAATCTACGAAAGCATCGAAGATATTTGGCCCGACTATCCCAGCAAAGAAGATTTCTTTTTCAACGAGGACGAGTATTAGGGGTTCAAAGCAGCCTTGTCTGGGCGTGCAGTACGGTCAGCGGGGTGGACAATTGTCTGCCCCGCTGACATTTTTTGCTCTCGTTGCTTTGGCTGCAGCGTTTTTTTTGCTATCTTCGCGCCATATTTTAATAAGGTCTGTTTCGAAAATCTACTGCAAAGGAAATTTTATGACGCGAAAAACACCTTTTCGGATGGCTGTTCAGATGGCCGCGCTATTGCTATGGCCAGCCATGCTTCAGGCCAGTACGCCACAAGAGACGACGTCGGCGCATCCCGCCATACCCGATACGGCCTTGCTCAGGCAGGCCTTCGGCGCTCATGACTTGCAGCACTTCAGCCGTCCGCCGCGCATCTTCTACCCCGAGACATGGTTTCACCTCATCAACGGCAATGTGAGCCGCACCGGCATAGCGAAGGACTTGAAGGCTATTGCCGAGGCGGGCATCACAGGTGTGCAGCTCTTTCATGGACAGATGGGCGACTCTGCCGACTGGCCTGGGACGGAGGAACACATCGAGTGCCTCAGTCCCAAGTGGGAGGAGTTGGTCCGTTATACCGCTACCGAGGCGCACAGGCTGGGACTGCGCTTCAGCCTGCAGACCTGTCCGGGGTGGGCCATGAGCGGTGGGCCGTGGATTCAGCCTGAGCAGGCCATGCGCCATCTGCGCTACAGCCGCACCGATGTCGGCGTCGGGCAGGCGGTGGACACGCTGTTGCCCTGTCCTGCCACAACCGACTGGCAGGACTGGCGCGATATTATGGTGCTGGCTTTTCCTACTCCGGCAAATGATGCTGACCGTCCGATGGAGGTGACAAACGTCCGCTCGGCCGAGCCTGAATATCAGCAGTCCTGGACATCCCTATTGCAAGAGGGAAAGGATTTTATTCTTTCTCCTACGACGGATGACCGTCCCCATCGGGTGCAGCTGAGCCTTGCGAGTGCCCTCCCGGCCCGTTCCCTTGTTTTCAACCCCATCGACAACTTCAACCACGAGTGGGGTGTGCAGCCCGACATCCACCTGCGGGTGATGGCATCGGTAGACGATGGAACATTGACCATGGATCATGAAGCTGGCGCCTGGCACACGGTGCTCGACACAGACTTTCCCCGTTCCAACTGGCAGGACTCGGAGGTGGGCATGACCTTTGCTCTTGCTGACGGTGGCGCCGAAGGCACCATCATCGTGGAGCTGGTGAACCGCCATCCGATGCATCTGTCGCAGATGCACTTCCTCTCAGCTGTGCGAGGTCACAACTGGGAGGCCGAGGCGGGCTGGACGCTGCGCTCCCTGCTGCGCCCAGCCGGCCATCCCGGCGATGACCCGCAGGCCAACGGACGGAGCAGCGAGAGCCAACAAACTTGTTTGATTGGCCGAGTCGCGACGGACGAAGGCAAAGCCAACGTGCCGTACTATGTCCGCCGCAGCCAGATGATGGACATCAGTTCCTGCATGGATGCCGAAGGGCATCTGCGCTGGCAGGCTCCTGCCACGGCCGACGGCGTACCCGTACGCGGGGGATGGACCATCCTACGCATCGGCCACGTCAACACCGGCCAGCGCAATGGTCCAGCACCCCCTGAAGCAACCGGTTGGGAGGTGAACAAACTGGACACAAACTTCGTGGGTCATCAGTTCCGTTCGTACATCGGCCGTCTCGCTAAGGGCCCTCTGTATGGGCTGATTGATAATATGTTGATGGATAGCTGGGAGTGCCGTACGCAGACGTGGACGAGAAACATGGAACAGGAATTCCTCCAGCGTCGTCACTACGACCTCCGTCGGTGGATTCCCGCCCTTTTCGGCTATGTGATTGACGACAGCGAACAGACGGCCGAATTCCTGTGCGACTGGCGCCGGACGCAGAACGAGCTGTTCACCGATAACTTCTACGGCTACATGTCGCGTCTGGCACACGAGCAGGGCATGACCGTGTCGTTTGAGACTGCCGCCGGCGACATCTTCCCTGCCGACCCGCTGGAGTACTACAAGCACGCCGACGTCCCGATGACCGAGTTCTGGCAGCCGTTCTCCCATTGGCTTTCGAACCACAACTACAAGCCCCTTCGTCCCACGGCCTCGGCTGCCCACATGTATGGCAAGCCGCGTGTGACGGCCGAGGCCTTCACCAGCTTCGACCTCACGTGGGACGAGCATCTCAGCATGCTCCGCGAGGTGGCCAACCAGAATCTCCTTGAAGGGGTGACGCACATGGTCTTCCACACCTATACACACAACCCCGACGCCGACAGCCACACGCCTGGCACCAGCTTCGGCGGCGCCATCGGCACACCCTTCCTGCGCCGGCAGACGTGGTGGGGAGCCATGCCCCATTTCACCACCTATCTGGCCCGCGTGGCCTATATGCTTGAGCGTGGACGGCCGGTGAGTGCTGTCCTATGGTTTCTGGGCGACGAGGTGCAGCACAAGCCCGACCAGTATGCCCCTTTCCCGGCGGGCTACCGCTATGACTATTGCAATACCGATGCCCTCCTTCATCGAATCGACGTCAAAGACGGCCAGTGGGTGACCCCCGAGGGCATCCGGTATGATGTGCTGTGGATTCCAGAACAGGGACGCCTTACGGCCGAGACGCTGGAGCGCCTGGCCCAGCTTGTCCGAAAGGGTGGCCGGATGGTTGCCGAGCCCCCGGTGGCATCGGCCACTTGGATTCATGATGACGTCCAGGGAGAGCGCTTTCGCCGTGCTGTAGAGCAGCTCTGGGGCGAGAGAGGAACGGTCTCACATGTACTTTCTCACACTACGCTCGACGCAGCCCTGAAGGAACTGGCCATCCGTCCCGACGTCAAGCCTACCCCTGTCGGGTGGCTACATCGTCAGGCAGAAGGTGCCGACTGGTATATGGTCTGTCCGCCGCAGGGCGAAAGCTTCGAAGGCGAGGTCTCCTTCCTTCAGCAGGGCAGGGCGGAGCTGTGGAACCCCATGACGGGGCGTGCTGCTCCCATTCCCGTCGAGGCTGATGGAGACTATACCCGTGTGGCGCTGAAACTGGCCTGCGGCGAATGTGTTTTCGTGGTCTTCCCTCACGATGGACTTCCCGCTGATGCCCCCACATGGAGCGCCTTCGCCACCTACGTCCCTTCGGCACCGTGGACGTTGACCTTCAACGAAGGATGGGGCGTGGACCGTCCCGTCAACGTGGAGACACTATGCGCCTGGAAAGACCTTCCACTCACCGACGAAGGTCGTGCCTACAGCGGAACGGTGGCTTACGACACCCGCCTGCGTCTGCCGCGCCGTCCTTCAAAAGAAAGCCGCTATGTGCTCTCGCTGGGCCGTGTGGAGGAGATAGCCGTGGTGGAGGTGAATGGCCACGTCTGCGACACCCTCTGGGCTGCTCCCTACGAGACCGACGTCACCCCCTATGTACGGAAAGGCAACAACCGCATCCGCGTACGTGTCACCAGCACGTGGTACAACCGTCTGGCTTATGACGCAGCCCTGCCCGAGACCCTCCGCCGCACATGGGTGGTGAACGGACCTGCTGCCGGCTCGCCGCTCCGCGAGAGCGGCCTGCTGGGGCCTGTGATGCTTCGCGAAGAGCGATGATGATGTGTAATCAAACGAATAACCAAAAAAGAATAAGATGTTTACCATTCGTTCCAATAGTCAGATTCGGCTTTCTGCCACCGTGCAGCGCGGGTTGCTGATGCTCTGCCTGCTTGTCTTCTGTATCCCTGCCGTGCATGCTGACGATGCCCCGCTGCGGCTGGCTGTGGCGGGCGTCACTCATGGCCATCTCGGCGAGGTGGTGCGCCGCATGCGACGCGGCGATTTCGAGGTTGTGGGCGTGGCTGAGCCGCGCGACGAGTACCGCACAAAAAACGACCTGACCGGCCGTCTTGACCCCAGCCTGTTCTATGCCGACCTGGGTCAGATGCTCGACGAGACCCATCCTGAAGTGGTGGTGGCCTACGGCAGCATCTACGACCATCTGTCTGTGGTGGAAGCCTGTGCGCCACGCGGCATTCACGTCATGGTGGAGAAACCGCTGGCCGTCAATTACAAGGATGCGCGTCGCATTGCGCGACTGGCCGGGAAGTACGGCATCAAGGTGCTCACCAACTACGAGACCACGTGGTACAGCACCAACCAGCACGCCCGTCGCCTCATCGAAGAGGGTAAGATTGGCACTCCCCTGCGCATCAACATCTACGACGGCCATCAGGGCCCGAAGGAGATTGGCTGCAGCCTGATGTTCCTCGAATGGCTCACCGACCCCGTGCTGAACGGCGGTGGTGCTGTAGTCGATTTCGGCTGCTACGGCGCTAACCTCGCCACATGGCTTCTGCATGGGCAGAAACCCCTCAGCGTCTATGCTGTGCTGGCACAGCGTAAGCCCGATGTCTATCCCCGTGTAGATGACGATGCCACCATTGTTGTGGAGTACCCCGGCTGTACGGTACAGATCATGGCTTCGTGGTGCTGGCCGACAAACCGCAAGGATATGTACGTCTATGGCACGAAGGGCAGCGTGTTTCAGCTTACACCTACTCGCATGGAGACGCACATCGACGGACGTGACAGCGGGACCTTCGATGCCCCTGGGCTGGAATCGCCCTATAACGATTCGTTCCGCTTCCTGCGGGCTGTGGTGCGCGACGAGATCACCCTTTCCCCCTACGACCTCAGTTCCCTCGAGAACAACCTGATGGTGGTGCGCATCCTCGATGCTGCCCGCCGCAGCGCCCGCACAGGAAAGCGTGTGACGGACTTTTAGTTTCATTCTTAAATCTTCATTGCGCCAAAGGCGCCTACCCCCTAATGAAAAGAAGAGAATTCCTGAAAAGCTCTGCCCTGTTGGCTGTGGCCACGGGTACTTCTGGCCTTGCCCAGGCGTTTACGACCTCCCTTCTGTCGCCTTCCGGCGACGATGAAAAGCAGACTCAGGCCCACGACAGCCCGCTCCTTGCCTCTGCCCCCATGTTGCAAAACTATGCCGAGACGTCGGTAGGCGTGGCTTTTGCCGTCAGCGACATGGCCAACGGCTATGTCATCGTTGGCGAACGCCCCGACCTCAGCGACGGACGTAAGGTGATGTGCGGAGGCTATCGCACGACCGACATCAACGACCGTGTCATTCAGGTGCGCGTCACAGGTCTCAAGCCCGCCACCACCTATTATTATCGCATTGGTGCCGACCGCATCGCCTACAAGGGCGGTTACGACATGAAGGTGGTGGAAAACGAGGAGGACACGCACATCTATCACTTCACTACCGCCGGAGCCGCAGCCCGGCCTCACTTCTGCGTCATCAACGACACGCACGTCCAATGGGAGCCCTTTGGCCGGGCCGTCGATAAGATAGCCGAGCTCCAGCCCGCCTGCGTGGTGTGGAATGGCGATGCCTGTAATGTCGAAGAGACCATCGAGACACAGATACGCATCTTCCTCAAGCCCCAGATAGAGCAGGGGGACTACGCCTCGCAGACGCCCTATCTCTTCTGCCCGGGCAACCACGACCTGCGCGGCATGGCCAACCGCCATTTCGAGCGCATCTGGATGTACCGTCAGCCCGAGGAACGCACTCCCCGCGACTGGGACCTCGGCCGGAACTTCGCCGTTCGTATGGGCGATATCGCCCTTGTCGGCCTCGACACCGGCGAGGATAAGATGGACACCAACCCTCTCTTCGCAGGCCTTTTCAACAGCGGAGCCTACCGCGAGGCGCAGACCGCTTGGCTGCTTGATGCCCTCAGCCGGACGGAGATACGCACAGCTCCCTATCTGGTAGCCATTTGCCATATTCCCCTCTTCGACGCCAATCCCAAGCATAACCCGGGCGACGTGGCCCCTGCCGACTACGATCCGCAGTACAATACCGACTTCGCCATGTGGCAGCGCACGTGTGCGCGGCTGTGGACGCCCCTGCTTGAACAGGCAGGCTGCCAGCTCGTCATCACCGCCCACCAGCATCGCTACCGCTACGATGCCCCCACGGCCGACCGTCCATGGGCACAGATTGTGGGTGGAGGTCCCGAGCATGCTGCCGATGAGTCGGACGAGAGCCCCGGCGAATACCCCACCGTTATCGAAGGCCAGGTCTCGAACGGCCGTTTGGCCATCACCGTCCATAACCTCCGCCGCCACACCGTGCAGGACACCTTCACCTTCCGTCCCCGCAAGAAACGCCGCAAGGGAGGCTTGTAAGGCACACACCGGCATTTGGCGCAACGTTTTGTTTGCGGTATATTTTATACTGAACTTACGTTATGCTATTATCTCCCTTCGACCTTTAGCGGATAACAATAGCATGAATAGCCCAAAACTACTTTTCAAAATGGGTTGACATTATTTTGAGGGAAGAGGTATGACGTATGAGGGAAGGCGGAAGAGGGCTTGAGAAGTCGCCGCCAGCGCACTACGTTAGTATGTCAACGTAGTGCGCTGGCGGATTAACGTAGTGCGCTGTGACGCTAACGTTTAACTCTATGCCGCCAACGTTAAACGCCATGATGGGTAGAGATAAACCGCAGCAACACC
>JAILEU010000186.1 GCA_024697785.1 Bacteroidaceae bacterium
AGAGTATGGCTTGTTCTATGACTGTCCCTTGGAGTCTGTAGATATACAGAGGGAACTCAGTTATCAGTCAAGCTATCCAATCACTGATTGGACCACTGCCTATAACAGATCGCCATTCCGTGACCATCCGACACTGAAAAAAGCAATAATTGGTGTTGGTGCAACTAAAGTAAACGACAATCTCTTTTATAGTGTTAAGACGCTGAAATCAGTTGGTCTATCAGAAACTGTTGCGGAAATAGGCTCTGCAGCTTTTTGGTGCTGCGATTCCATTGCTTCCATGCAACTGCCAGATAGTCTCACTTCAATTGGCGCTTCTGCTTTTGGAAATTGTATACAATTAACGGGCCTAATTTTTCACCCTGCATTGAAGAGTATCGGTAATTATGCATTTCAGGGATGTACAGCCTTTAACAACTTTGCTTTTGAAGAGAGTGAAGAGACGCTGGCTTTGGGTAATGGATCGTCCGAGGGAGGAAAGACAGGATTGTTCAAGGACTGTCCACTCACGTCTGTTTTTATTGGCCGGGATTTGAGTTACAATTATTCGCCTCTTTCCAACATAAAGACGTTGACTGAGGCTCGTTTCGGAAATCCCGTGACGCGTGTACCTAATTATCTGTTCCAAGGAGATACGGAACTAATGAGTGTTGAGTTTAATAGAAGTTGTGAGTTGCAATCCGTTGGTAAGTATGCCTTTGATGACTGCTCCAAGCTGCCAGCGCCTGCCTTTCCACAGACCATCGAGTCGATAGAGGAAGGCGCTTTCAAAGGCTGTATTAACTTCATTGAGTACGAACTGCCTACACAGCTAAAAAGCATCGGCGACTATGGCTTCTCGGGTTGCACGGGTTTGACCCATCTGAACGTCCCGGCCACCACGACGAGCATCGGCTGCTATGCCTTCTCGGGCTGTACTAGTGTGAAAAAAATAACATTTGCAGATAGTGAAGAAACCCTAGCCCTTGGCTATGGAACTTCTAAAGGCAAGGGCTATGGATTGTTCAATGACTGCCCATTGGAGGAACTCTACTTGGGTCGTACGGTCAGTTATGAAATAAATAGCAATGGCAACTATGGCTATTCCCCGTTCTACAAGCAGGAGGCATTGGCAAGCGTAACGGTAAGTTCTCTTGTGAAAGAACTACCGTATTGCATATTCTGGGGAAATGCTGCCGAAGAAATTTATATTCCATCGTCTGTCAGAACGATTCATAGCTCAGCTTTGTACGGTTGCCAGAATCTTAAGAGAGTGGTCATCCTCGGTGCTACGCCACCAACTTTGGACAACTACAACACGTTTTTGAATAATTCAGCAGAAGCCAGCAAAATCTATGTGTTCTTCCCCGACATGTATCAATCTGCCAAGGTTTGGAAGGATTATGCCGACAAGATTGATCAGTGTTGTGAGATCTATAGTAACCTTACTTATAGTGGTGAAGGTCATGTGTTAGGATATAAGACAGACTTCCCCATTGTTCTTGAGAATAGGGATACGGAGGCGATAGATGCTGGAACTTATCAGAAGCTTTTAGACGTTACCTATGAAACGAACGGATATAGCTTAAAAGATGTCCTTAACTATGAATATACCATTAAGAGAGCACCTTTAACCATTACGGCAAAGTCCTTGACTCGTAGTTATGGTGAAGAGAATCCAGAATTCCAGTTTGTATTTGATGGTTTTGTCAATGGTGAGGACGAGAAAGTCTTTATCAATGAGCCGACAGCAACCACTAATGCTGCGGTAAACTCTGCTGTAGGTGAATATGAAATTACTGTATCTGGCGCAGAGGCTAAGAACTATGAAATATCCTATGTAAAAGGAACAATGACCATAGAACAGGCACCTTTGTGGATAAGCGTAGGAACTTACACAAAGAAGGAGGGTGACCCGATGCCTGAGTTCATGCTTGCCTATGAAGGTTTCAAGAACAACGAAACAGAGGATGTGCTGACAACGAGGCCGACCATCAGTTGTGAGGCTGACAAGACAAGTGCCCCAGGCGAATATCCGATTGTCGTATCAGGTGCCGAGGCACAAAACTACGCCATCAGCTACACAGAAGGCAAGCTTATTGTGACTGAGGCAGACCCCGTTACAATAACAGCCAATAGCCATACCATCACCTACGGCGATGCTATTCCTGAGTTCGAATATACTGTAGAAGGGGCAGAACTGGATGGTGAGCCGGAGATCGTATGTGAGGCTACGTCCACCTCCCCAGTCGGCGAGTATCTCATTGTCATCAAGAAGGGCAGCGTGACGAACTACAATGATACCTATATTAATGGTGTTCTAATCATTGAACCTGCTCCGCTGACGATATCGGTACAGGATGCTGTGCGTGTCTATGGTGAGGAGAATCCTGAATTTGCTCTGACTTTCGAAGGTTTTGTGAATGAGGAAGATGAAACGGTGCTGACGGCTCAACCTGTTGTGCAGACGGAAGCCGATCCGACTTCAGATGCAGGGGAATATGCTTTGATTGCCAGCGGAGCAGAGGCTCAGAATTACAGCATCTTCTACACGAACGGTACGTTGACCATTGAAAAGGCTCCGCAGGAAATCATCTGGGAACAGGAGTTCGCAGAGGAGGTGATGACGGGCGACACGATAGCATTGACGGCTCACAGCTCATGCGACCTGCCCGTGACCTACGTCCTGAGCAACAGCGATGTGGCCGTTCTTTATGAAGAGGACGGAAACATGTACCTCATCTGCACAGGCGAAGGAACGCTTGAAATCCGTGCGACCCAGGAGGGCGACAAGAATCATCTTGCGGCAGAAGACGTTGCCAAGACGGTTGTCGTTATCATCAATGGAATAGGGAACATTTCAGGTGACAGCAATGAGCGTTACTATCGGATGGAGGGCACGGAGACGGAATCGCTGTCGAAGGGCTTCTACATCGTTATCACGAAGAACGCCGACGGCTCGAGGAGTATCAAAAAGATCTTCGTTCGTTAAGTGTCTTAAAAGATAAGCTTTTTTGTTGGGGCGGCTCTATTTATTGATTGAGCCGCCTCATTAATGTCAGTCCCTTTCTTTATTGTTGTTTTTAACCTTTTTTTATAATTGGGCGCTGATTTTGGGGTTCCGAAGAAAGTGGAAAGAAAATGGTAAGATCGAGTAAAGAACGTGGGAAGAAAGTTTTTTGGGTTCAATTTGAATCGATAATTAAATAAATATTTGTATCTTTGCGCCGAATATAAACGTAAAGAATGAAAAATGAGGAATAATTATTGTTTAACGTTTTTCTTGCTCTTTCTGCTGCCGTTCGGCGCTTGTACCTATACGGACACGTCTGGCGATGTTCCGAAAGAGAAACTGACGCTGTGGTACACCGCGCCTGCCACGGACTGGATGAACGAGGCGCTGCCTATGGGCAACGGACAGTTCGGCATCACGTTCTACGGGGGCGTCGAAACAGAGGAGATACAGTTCAACGACAAGACGCTCTGGACGGGCACCAGCGGCGACCCCGTCGGCGCAGGAAGCGGCTACGGCAGCTACCGCAACTTCGGCAGTCTGTTCATCAGGAGTGCAGGAGTGCAGGAGTACAGGAGTACAGACAATGGTAAGAGCCAGACGAGTGGGCAGGTTGAACACTACCGCCGCTCGCTGGACATCCAGAACGCCTTAGGACAAGTGACGTACACGCTTGACGGCGTGGACTACGAAAGAGAGTACTTCGTCTCCTACCCTGCCGAGGCTGCCGTGCTGCGGCTGAAGGCCTCGGGCAAGGGGAACATCAACGTTGTCCTCAGCATGACGGATGCCAATGCCAAGGACTACCCCGCAGACGCCTCGGGCATCCGATATGCCACGGACGGCATTTCGTTCGGCGGCAAGCTGGACTTAGTGAGCTACTACCTGCGCCTGGGCGTCAAACCCCGCGGCAGGAAGGCTAAGGTGGAGGCCACGGATGAGGGACTGCGCATCACGGGAGCCGACGAGCTGACGGTCGTCATGCGCGGCAACACGAACTTCTCGGAGCGCGACAACAGCTACATCTACGACGCCCGTCTGCTGCCCGACAGCGTGGACGGCATCGTGCGCCGCGCCCTCGCCCAGCCCTACAAACGGCTTAGGGACGAGCACGTCCGCGACTACCGCAGCCTCTTCGACCGCTGCCGCCTCACCCTCACCCCCGACGACGCCAACATCCTGCCGACGAACGAGCTGATAAGGGAGTACAATAAGGCTTCAGACTATCAGACTTCAGACTATCAGACTTCAGACCTCAAATTCCATCCCCTCTTCCTCGAGGAGCTCTACTTTGCCTATGGACGCTACCTGATGATCAGCAGCGCACGGGGCATCGGGCTGCCCAGCAACCTGCAGGGCATCTGGAACCACTCGAACCGCCCGGCGTGGAACAGCGACATCCACTCGAACATCAACGTGCAGATGAACTACTGGCCTGCCGAGGTCACCAACCTCAGCGAGCTCCACATGACCTTCATCGACTACGTCTATAACGAGGCCGTCGGGCGCTCGAAGGCCGACGGCAAGGACACCCAGTGGCAGAAGAACGTCTATCACTACCTCTCCACCACCGGACGCGACGGCGGACCCACGCAGCAGCGTGGCGGATGGTTCCTCTCTACGGAAAACAACATCTTCGGCCGCTGCTCGCGTTGGACGGGACAGAACTACGCCGTCGCAAATGCCTGGTACTGCATGCACCTCTGGCAGCACTACCTCTACACGCTCGACAAGGACTATCTGCGCGAGAAGGCGCTGCCCGTCATGCTCTCGGCCGTGGAGTTCTGGAAGAACCGCCTCATTCGCGACGAGAGCGACGGCACCCTGGTCTGCCCCTACGAGTTCAGCCCCGAGCATGGCCCCGTCGGTGCCGTCACCGCCCATGCCCAGCAGCTCGTCTATACGCTCTTCGAGAATACACTGGAGGGAATAGAGGAGTTGCAGGGGTGCAGGAGTGCAGGAGTGCAGGAGTTCAGGAGTTCAGACAATAGTGAAGGAAATCTGCATACAGAACATTCGTCTGCAACTCCTGCAACTCCTGAACTCCTGAACTCCCTGAAGGACTACCTCGCCCACCTTGACAACGGTCTGCACACCGAGGTGGTGCCTCGTGCGGGCGGCGAACGTCTGCTGCGCGAATGGAAGGACGTCAGCCAGCAGGATGCCGGCGAATGGCCTCATCATCGCCACCTCTCGCACCTCATCGGCCTCTACCCGGGCACCCAGATCAACCCCACCGACTGCGACAGCATCTATCAGGCTGCCCTCCGCTCACTCTCTTGGCGCGGCCCCAAGGCCACCGGCTGGGCCATGGGCTGGAAGGTGAACCTCTGGGCCCGTGCCAAGGATGCCAAGATGGCCTACATGCTCGTACACAACGCCCTGGCGCCCGCCCGGCATGAGAACACCAACTACTACGGCGACGGCGCCGGCATCTACGATAACCTCTTCGACGCCCATCCGCCCTATCAAATCGACGGCAACTTTGGCGTCACAGCCGGCATCGCCGAGATGCTCTCTCAGAGCCACGCCGGCTACATCGACCTCCTGCCCGCCCTGCCCGACGCGTGGAACGAGGGCAGCATCTGCGGACTGAAGGCACAGGGCGGCTACACCGTCGACATCCACTGGGCCGACGGACAGCTCACCCAGGCCGTCATCACCGCACCACGGACGGGCCCATGCAGGGTCCGCTACGGCCAGCACGAGCTCACCCTCGACGCCCAGGCGGGGCAGGCGTATCGCCTCGTCATGCATCACGATCATCTTATTCTTCACCCATAAAAAAGCACACAAGTAATGAAAAGACTAATCCTTACCTCTCTCGCCTACCTCTTCACCGTCACGCTGCTGAACGCCGGAGTGGTGCAGGACGGCATCTACCGCATCGTCTGCGCCGGCAACAGCAAGGTGGTGATAGAGAACGCCCAGACGGGCAGGCTCTACTGCGGCGACAAAGGCTCCGACACCGCCTACGAACAGCTGTGGCGCGTCACGGGCATCAGCGGCGACAGCTACTCGATGCAGAACCTGCTGACCCAGCGCTACATCCAGGCCGACGGCTCAGGCCAGTTCTACACGGGCAAGAGCGCTGCCGGCATCTTCGTCACCCAGAACGCCGCCGTCAGCAAGTATCTCAACATCTACGTCAACAACGGCTACAAATACTGGAACTACCAGGGCGGCACCGGCCTGCTGGTGACATGGAGCGCCTGCACGGGCGACAGCGACGCGCAGAACAACCGCAGCGCCTGGCAGATGGTGTCGGTGAGCGTCAACGAGGAGCTCGTGGCCCTGGCGCAGAGGGAATTCCAGGAGACGCAGGACCTCATCGACAATGCCGACACGTACGCGGCAAACGCCAGGCAGTTCTTCACCGACGACAGCGCCGAGGAGCTCGCTGCCCCCTATGCCAGCATGGACGAGAGCTCGCTCCGTGCCGCCATGGCCGGCAAGCTCCCCGCAGCCCTCATCGACTATGCCGTACGCCTCGCCGCCGACCAGTGGGCCAGCAAGTGGGAGAAGGAGTTCCGCTTCGGCACCTACAAAGCCTACGGCGACCCGGACTACTGGTCAGGCGCTATGGTCAACGGCGTACACGGCTATCTGACGGGCCCCACCGGCATCCGCATCGACAACGGGCAGATACTCTTCATCTTCGTGGGCGACGACATCCCCGCCAGCTCCACGCTCGAGATTGAACTCCTTGCCGGCACAGGCAGCGTCAAGGGCACCCGCACGCGCCTCAAGAAGGGTCTCAACATCGTTTCGTCGGGACAGAACGACCAGGCGGTGTTCGTCCGCTACACCGCCGGCACGCGCCTCAACAACAACCTCGTGCTGGCCGACTTCCCCGACATGCGCATCAACATCCAGGGAGGCACGGTGAACGGCTACTGGGACATCGCCCGCCACACCAACGCCGACTGGAAGGAGATGACGGCCGACCCGACACTCTTCTCGGGCTTCGCCATCCAGGTGAAGGGCCGCCACGTGCTGTGGAACATGAACAGCAAGCTGGTGCGCAGATACGTCCCCGACCATATCGAGGAGTCCATCAGCGTGTGGGACAGCATCCAGATCTGGGAGTGCCGCCAGATGGGCCTTGACGAGGCTGTCCCCGCCAAGCATGACTTCGTGCTGAACTGCGTCTCCGTCACGGGCGACAACTACATGTATGCCTCGGGCAGCCACACCGCCTACAACGAATCGACGCTGAGCAGCATCCTCTACTTCACTAACTACCGCGACGGCGCGGGCGGCGCCTACTGGGGCCCTGCCCACGAGACAGGACACAACAACCAGTACCTCATCACCTTCCCGGGCGGCACGGAGGTGTCGAACAACATGTTCTCGAACATCGTCACCTACAGCGGCGGCAAGGGCACCTCGCGCGGCGTCGGCGTACGCGACGGCGTCTGCAAGGACTTCGGCAAGAGCTGGTTCGACCGCGACATCTGGCAGCAGACGCGCATGTACTATCAGCTCTACCTCTACTTCTACGAGCTGGGCAAGGACAAGGAGTTCCTCCCCAACCTCTTCAAGGCCCTGCGTGCCGACCCCATGGTGAGCCACAACGCCGCGAACGTCAACGGACAGGACAGCTGGCTGAAGTTCGCCCTCAAGTGCTGCGAGGTGGCCGACGCCGACCTCTCGGAGTTCTTCGAGAGCTACGGTTTCTTCGTCCCCGTCAGCAATCGCTTTGTGGAGGACTACAGCAACTCCTACGTCACGATGACGGAGAAGACGGCCCAGCAGTTCCGCGAGCGGATGCAGGCCTTCGGGAAGAAGCTCGGCAACCTCGTCTTTGTCGAGGACCGCATCTATGCCGCTTACGGACGCGAGCCGTGGGGCAGCCCCGACAAGCTGCGCATCGACTACAGCAGCGAGTGGCCCGTTGGCAAGATGGGCGACGTGGGACAGTATCTCGACTATGCCGACGACGCGCTCGTACCCACGGGCTACACCTACACCCGCAAGGGGCTGAAGCTGACCATCAACCACGCCGACGCCCGTGGGGCTGTGGGTTTCAAGGTCTATGACGAGAACGGCACGCTCAGCGCCATCGCCAACACCTACGCCATCACCCTGCCAGCGTCGCTCGACGGCAAGAAAATCCGTGTCGTGGCTGCCGCTCCCGTGGGCAACAACGACGCCGAGATCCTCTCGTCGGCCCTCGCCGGCACGGAGGCCGAGCAGCTCGAGGCGCTCAGGAACTCGCTGGCGGCGGCGGGGAGCTATCTGGTGATGACCGACCCGGACAATGCCGTTGTCGGCTGGTTCCTCTGCGATGCTCTCGGGCCGCTGCAGGCCGTCTATGACCAGGCCAAGGCCGCCATGGACGCTGCCGACCAGACGGTGCACACCTACGGCGAGTGGTCGCTGGTGGTGGACGATGCCGTCAGCGAGCTGCTGGCCGACAACGATGCCCGCGTGGCCCTGCGCCCAAACGACTACTACGCACTCTATCTGTGCGGCTACAACAACTACACCGCCGCCAACCTCTCCTCCGGCCTGAAGGGCAGCATGCTCAGCCCCGCCGACTACCCCTCGAAGCAGTGGGAGTTCGTGCCCACCATCGCCCGTAACACCTACTACGTGAAGAATGTCGAGAGCGGCAAATACATCTCCTTCATCGAGGCCGACAAGCGCGTGAAGGCCGAGGCGGACGACACCTCCGACGCCCTTCTGATCTCGCTGAAGGAGAGCGTCCCGGGCAAGTATGCCTTTTATAATTACAAGGAGAGCCTCTACATGGGCTATGCCAGCAACAAGGATGTCGTGGGCACCACCGGCGGAAGCTTCCTCTGGACCATCAAGCGCGTCGAGGACCACTATACAGACGCCCTGATCGCCCGTGCCGAGAAGGACGTGGCAGAGGCCGATCGCCTGCTGGCCGAAGTGCTGGACCCCTATGCAAACTGCATCTGCGTCAGCGGGACCATCGTGCCGCTGACAGAGACGTTCGAGGACGACGTCCTCACCCTCTACGGCTTCAGGGGCGAAGTCAAAACGGCTCTCTACGACCGCGACTTCGAAGCCCTCGAGAAACTGCTGCCCCAGCTTGAGGCCGCCATCGATGCCGTCAAGGATGCCTACCTCACGCGGCAGGAGATGCCGAAACCGGCATGGATTACTACCAATGGCGACGGCACGGTCTATTACTATGCCATCCAAAACCTCAAGACGCGCAAATACTGCCGCCTTGACGACGGCACAGGCCGCTATGCCGGCAACATCCAGACGGACGACCTCGACGTGGACGACCAACGCTTCTGGTTCTACTTCGAAGAGACTGAGAACGATGGAGAATACCATATCAAGAGTTTCCAAACCCATTGCAGCGCCGCCATCAACAACAGCTACATCGACATCATCGGCAAGAAGGAGGCCACGCCCTTCACCCTGACGCTAAACGCCGACCAGACAGGCTTCGTCATCCACAACGGCGACGACTACTGGACGACGCAGACCTCCGGACAGATGTATGCCCAGATCCGCAAGACGCCGACAGAATGGCGGCTGGTCTATCTGGGGGACATCATACTGCAGGACATTCGCCCGCCCTACCAGGACTCAGCGACAGCCCCCCTCTTCGACCTCACGGGCCGGCATGTCAACAGTCCCACTCGCGGGCTTTACATCCAACAAGGCAAGAAAGTATTCATCAAATAGAAAGCCAAGGACGACGCTCTTAACGTTAAACGCTGTGCTGACAGCATCAAACGCTACGAAATTAGAATCAAACGCTACGGATTTAGAATCAAACGCTGAGAGCGCAGCCCAGGCAAAAAAACATCTAACAGAACGAACGATTGAAAGAATTTGTAATCTCTGAAGCGCAGACCGAGCTGGCCGTACTGGTGGGCCTCATCACCCCCGAGCAGAACGAGCAGAAAACCAACGAGTACCTCGACGAGCTGGAGTTCCTGGCTGATACCGCCGGTGCCCAGACGGTGAAACGCTTCACGCAAAAGGTAGGCGGTCCCAGCAGCGGCACGTATATAGGCAGCGGCAAGCTCGAGGAAATCCGCCAGTACCTACAAGCCCGCATCGACGGCGATGAGGAGCCCATCGGCATGGTCATCTTCGACGACGAGCTCTCGGCCAAGCAGCTCCGCAACATCGAGCAGGCGCTCCACGTGAAGATCCTCGACCGCACCAGCCTCATCCTCGACATCTTCGCCATGCGTGCCCGTACGGCCGAAGCCAAGACGCAGGTTGAGCTGGCGCAGTACAAGTACATGCTGCCTCGTCTGCAACGCCTCTGGACACACCTTGAGCGTCAGGGCGGCGGCTCGGGCGCCGGTGGCGGTAAGGGCTCCGTAGGACTGCGCGGTCCGGGCGAGACGCAGCTTGAGATGGACCGCCGCATCATCTTGGGACGCATGTCGCTGCTCAAACGCCAGCTGGCCGACATCGACCGTCAGAAGGCCACCCAGCGCAAGAACCGCGGACGTCTCATACGCGTCGCCCTCGTCGGCTACACCAACGTCGGCAAATCGACCCTCATGAACCTGCTGGCCAAGAGCGAGGTGTTCGCCGAAAACAAGCTGTTTGCCACGCTCGACACCACCGTCCGCAAGGTCATCATCGAGAACCTGCCCTTCCTGCTGAGCGATACCGTAGGCTTCATCCGCAAGCTGCCCACCGACCTGGTGGACTCGTTCAAAAGCACCCTCGACGAGGTGCGCGAAGCCGACCTGCTGGTGCACGTGGTGGACGTTTCGCACCCCGACTTCGAGGAACAGATCCGTGTCGTCGGCACCACGCTGGCTGACCTCGGCTGCGCCGAAAAGCCCAGCATCACCGTCTTCAACAAGATAGATGCCTATACCTTCACGCCCAAGGACCCCGACGACCTCACCCCCCGCACAAAGGAGAACATCACCCTCGACGAGCTCCGCGCCACCTGGATGGCCCGCATGGGCGACGACTGCATCTTCATCTCAGCCGCCCAGAAGCAGAACATCGACGTCCTGAAGACCCTCCTATATAATAAGGTACGCGCCCTCCACGTCCAGAAATATCCGTACAATGATTTCCTGTACCCCGCCTTCGACGGGGAGTCAATGGTCGATAGTCAATAGTCAATTGCTTTTAGCGGCTATCGCCGCCACGCCCTTCGGGCATGAAAAAACGTAACGAGATGAGATGTTTTGAGAGTTTAAGGATTTGGCAACAGGCACGAGAGATTGTAGCAGATATATATCATCTCACACAATCTGTGAGTGACTATGGTTTCAACGACCAGATTCGTCGTGCTGCCGTATCCGTAATGAACAATATTGCAGAAGGCTCCGAATATGAATCCGACCCTGCTTTCATCCGTTTTCTCCGAATTGCCAAAGGCAGTTGTGCCGAGGTTAAAAGTATGTTATATCTATGTTACGATTTGAAATACGCTCCTGAAAATGATTGCGCTATTTTGCAAGATAAGCTTACCATTCTATCAGGAGGAATTTATAATATGATTAAGAAAATAGAGAATTTAAAATAGTATTTACCAGGCCTATAATCGACAGTCACTTGCGCCCGAAGGGCGAGCGGCATAGCCGCTAAAAAGCAATAGACTATAGACTATAGTCCATAGACAAAAAAATTATGGTTGAATTCAAGTATGCGCCGATGTTCCAGCTCGGCAAAGATGAAACAGAGTATTACAAAATCCCCGTTTCGGAGAAGTACGTCAGCGTGGGCTCGTTCGAGGGACACGAAATGCTGAAGGTTGAGACGGAAGCCCTCACGGTGATGGCCAACACAGCCTTCCGCGATGTGAGCTTCCTGCTGCGCCGCTCGCACAACGAGCAGGTAGCCAAAATCCTCAGCGACCCCGAAGCCAGCGAAAACGACAAGTACGTCGCCCTCACCTTCCTGCGCAATGCCGAGGTAGCTGCCAAGGGTAAGCTGCCCCTCTGTCAGGATACCGGCACGGCCATCGTCCACGGCGAGAAGGGCCAGCAGGTGTGGACGGGCGGCGGCGACGAAGAGGCCCTCTCGCTCGGCGTCTTCAAGACCTACACCGAGGAGAACCTGCGCTACTCGCAGAACGCCCCCCTCACCATGTACGATGAAGTGAACACCCGCTGCAACCTACCCGCCCAGATCGACATCGAAGCCACCGAGGGCATGGAGTACCGCTTCCTCTGCGTCACCAAGGGTGGCGGCTCGGCCAACAAGAGCTACCTCTATCAGGAGACCAAGGCCCGCATCCAGAACCCCGGCACCCTCATCCCCTTCCTGGTGGAGAAGATGAAGAGCCTCGGCACAGCCGCCTGTCCCCCCTACCACATCGCCTTTGTCATCGGCGGCACGTCGGCCGAGAAGAACCTCCTCACCGTGAAGCTTGCCTCCACCCACTTCTACGACAGCCTGCCCACTACGGGCGATGCCACAGGCCGCGCCTTCCGCGACATCGAGCTGGAGGCGCAGCTGCTGGAAGAGGCACACAAGATTGGGCTGGGCGCCCAGTTTGGCGGCAAGTACATGGCCCACGACGTCCGTGTTGTCCGTCTGCCGCGTCATGGTGCCAGCTGCCCCATCGGCCTCGGCGTCAGCTGCTCGGCCGACCGTAACATCAAGTGCAAAATCAACCGCGACGGCATCTGGATTGAAAAGATGGACGACAAACCCTACGAGCTCATCCCCGCCGAGCTACGCAATGCCGGCGAAGGCGACGCCGTTAGGATCGACCTCAACCAGCCCATGAAGGACGTATGCAAGATTCTCACCCAGTACCCCATCGGCACGCGCCTCTCGCTGAACGGCACCATCATCGTTGGCCGCGACATCGCCCACGCCAAGCTGAAAGCCCGCCTGGATGCCGGCGAGCCCATGCCGCAGTACATGAAGGATCATCCCATCTACTACGCCGGTCCTGCCAAGACGCCCGCAGGCATGGCCTGTGGCTCCATGGGCCCCACGACAGCCGGACGCATGGACCCCTACGTCGATGAGTTCCAGGATCATGGCGGCTCGCTCATCATGCTGGCCAAGGGCAACCGCGCCCAGTGCGTCACCGACGCCTGCAAGCGGCACGGCGGATTCTACCTCGGCTCCATCGGCGGCCCTGCTGCCATTCTGGCACAGGACAATATCAAGAGCATCGAGTGCGTCGAGTATCCCGAGCTTGGCATGGAGGCCATCTGGAAGATTGAGGTCGAGGACTTCCCCGCCTTCATCCTCGTCGATGACAAAGGCAACGACTTCTTCCACCAGCTGCCCAGCGTCTGCAAGAAATAAATCAAGAATTGATCTGGAAGTACCTCATACTCCTTTGGGCCATCGGCGCCATTGTGGTCGTGCTATTGGAGAACCGTCACCCCGTCAAGACATTGGCGTGGCTGATGGTTCTCACCTTCCTGCCGGCCGTGGGGCTTGTGCTTTTCTTCTTCTTCGGCATGCAGACGCGAGGCAAGCGGCGCATCATTGTCAGCGACGAAGACCGGGAAACCCTTGCCCGACTGGCAGCTACGGGCACGGCCCCTCAGACTTCAGCCCTCAGCCCTCAGACTTCAGCCCTCAGCCCTCTGACTTCAGACTTCAGACCTCAGACCTCTGACTTCAGCCCTCAGACTTCAGCCCTCAGCCCTCAGACTTCAGATACATCCTATGCCAAGCTCAGGGACATGATGCTGTCTGCCGCTCGTTCGCCGCTGCTGCCAGGCAACGACGTGGAGGTGTTCACCGCCTTCGACGACATGTTTGCCTCGCTGAAGCGCGACATCGCCGCCGCCACGGACAGCGTCCACGTGCAGTTCTTCAAGTTCGAGAACGACGCCATCGGCCGTGAGCTCAGCCAGCTGCTCATCCGCAAGGCTGCCGAGGGTGTCTCGGTGCGTGTGCTCTACGACTCGGCGGCCAACTTTTTCGTCGGTGCCGGTTTCTACCGCCTCATGCGCCAGGGGGGCGTGCAGGTCGTCTCGTTCATGCGCCTCCATCTCCCCTTCATCCGTCCCTACGCCAACTGCCGCAACCACCGCAAGGTGGTGGTCATCGACGGCCGCACGGGCTATCTGGGCGGCATGAACATCGCCGAGCGCTACAGCCGTGGCGTCCACGGCGGCATCTGGCGCGACACCCACATCCGCATCACCGGTCCCGCCGTCAGCCAGATGCAGGCCTCGTTCCTCACCGACTGGCGCTTTGCGGCCGGCAAGCTCGTCACCGATGCCACGCTCTTTCCTCCCCTCTCGCCCACGGGCACCATCCCCCTGCAGATCATCCCCGCCGGGCCGATGGACGAGTGGCACGTCGTCATGCAGGGGCTCTTGCAGGTCATCAGCCAGAGCCGTCGCTACGTCTATATCCAGACGCCCTACTTCATGCCGTCCGAGCCGATGATCACCGTGCTGTGCAATGCTGCGCTGGGCGGGGTCGATGTGCGTCTGATGCTCCCTTCGCGCGGCGACAAGGGTGCCATCACGCAGCTCGCCTCCTGCTCGTTCCTCCGCGACCTGCTTTCCGCCGGCGTGCGCGTCTGCTTCTACGAGGCGGGGTTCCTCCATGCCAAGACGCTCGTCAGCGACGACCATTTCTGCACCATCGGTTCCACGAACTTCGACTTCCGCGGGTTCGAGCAGGATTTCGAGATTAACGCCTTCATCTACGACGACGCCTTTGCCTGCTCACAGCGTGACGTCTTCCTGGCCGACGAGCGCCACGCCCGTTACGTCACCTACGACGAATGGCGCCGGCGTCCCCTCATCCGCCGCTTCGCCGAGTCCGTCACACGGCTCTTCTCGCCGTTGATGTGATTAAACGAAAGACTTCAGACTTCAGACCTCTGGACAATTGATAATTATCAATTTTCAATTATCCATTATCAATTGCGCCGAAGGCGCTCCACCGTCGGGCCGTGGATGACGAGATGTCCGTCGGCCGTCACCTCCATCGGGTCGATGAAGGCCACACGCTCATCGGGGTTGGACGTGAGGCGTCCGTGATAGACCGTCAGCATACGGCCGTCGGCATCGCGGAACATCATGTTATGCCCCGTCCCCATCACGGTGCCGCCCGCGCTGACGTTTTCCTTCAGCACGGGGTTGTCGGCCGACTTGCGGAAGGGGCCGAGGGGATTGTCGGACGTTGCATAGCCCACGGCATAGTGTGCGCCCTGATAGCAGTTGGCCGAGTACATCATATAATAGGTATCACCCACGCGGAAGATGTACGAGCCCTCCGTCCAGCGGCGGTTGGCCTCGTGAGCCGTCACAGACTGACTCTCCCACTCCGCCTGCACATCGCTGAGCTTCATGGGCGGTTGCAGCAGCAGCTGCGGCTCGCCGATGATGCCGCTGAAGTCGGGCTTCAGTTCTACGCCATACACCCAGCTCTCCTCAATCTCGCTGTATCCGCCGTCGGCACGCACCTTCTGCGCCAGCTCGCTGTCGACGGCATGCTTGTAGCAGCAGCGCGAGAAGTAGAGGTAGGTGCGTCCCGAGGCATCGTCAAACAGCACGTTGGCGTCGATGACGGGATAGGGCGGGTCGAACACCGGGCGGTTCATCAGGTCGCGGAAAGGCCCTGCAGGGCTGTCGCTGACGGCCACGCCAATGCGGAACACCTCCAGCTCGCCCTCGGGATTGTCGCGTTTGTTGGCGCTGTAGAAGAGATAGTACTTGCCGCCCCGCTCATAGACCTCGGGAGCCCAGAAGCAGTCGAGATTCCACTGCTCGGGCGTGCCGCCCTTGTAGATCTGTCCGCAAGGCTTCCACTCGCGCAGATCGTCGCTGACGAAAGCCTCGAAGCCGTCGCCCAGCGAGGTGCCATACATATAATAGCGGCCGTCAGAGGCATGCAGGATAAAGGGGTCGCCCAATTTCACATCCAGCGGGTTAGGGCTGTCCCACTTGCTGCCGCCGCCACAGGCCGTCAAACCACACGCCACGGCCACCGCCGCCAGCGCCACAAACAGGCTTCTCATGAAGCGCAAAGAACCATCCGTTTTCATCGTTACTACCTTTGTTTTAATAATTGTGGTACAAAAGTACGAGTAAGCGAGAGAAAAACCAAATTTATTTGAGTTTTTCCGAGCGGGAGTACTTAAAAGCCCCGAAGGGGATTAAAGATAGTGCAAGGTGAGAGAAATGCCAAATTTATTTGAGCATTTAACTTCGTTTTTGTCCGTCGCGACTCGGCAGAGTTCAAGCAAGCTTGACTCTGCTCTCGCTGCTCCGTCCGTTCCGAGGCGACCCCTATCTAATTTAGTTCATAATTCATAGTTGAAGATTGGTTTAACGTAAAAATTCCTAATTCCTAATTCCTAATTCCTAATTCTTTATTATCTTTGCCGCAAATATGCGCTTATGAGACCCTTTCTCCATACACTATTCGTCCTCGCCAGCCTGCTCGCCTGCGTCGGCATGCCTGCCGCAGCTGCCGAGGACACGCACTTTGTCGTCCACTACGCCGTCCAGCTGACCGAGGTGACGTGCGACAAGGACTGCGGCTTTGTGCAGCCCATCGCCGCCGACAAGTTCAACGACATGGGCGGTGTGCCTTACGTCCGCTACCGCTACGCCGACGATGTGATGAACATCACCTGGTCCGTCTCCGACAACGCCTTCGACTACAACCTCATCAACAAGACGGACTCCATCATGGCCATCCACACCAGCCGCATCTTTGCCCGCGACTGGAACGACCGCCCGACGAGCTTCGGCTACGCCCTGGAACGTCCGTACCGCCCCGCCATCTGGACGATCCCTGCGAAGACGGTGGCAAGCGGATTCCTCATCCCCCTCGACAACTACCCGAGCAAGCCCCTGCTGCCAAGCACCTTCTCCACCCGCAAACGGGCCGAGCGGGAGGGACACAAGCACATCGGGAAGACATTCCGGATGCTCCTCCCCCTCACGGTGGGCAAGGAGGTCTATAACTATCGCTTCACGTTTGTCGCCAGCGGCATCTCGGCCATCACCGAGGAGGACACGACGGACGACCAGCAACCCGACGCCGACGAGCCCGCTGTGGTGCGCGACAGTGAAATCCAGATCTATACGCCCCGCATCACCCAGAAAGAAACGAGTGCTGCGGCCCCCGTCGCACCGCTCAGGCGGAGGTCCAATGCCATCTACTCCCCTCTGCTGGCGAGTAAGGAGACGCCCACCGGCCCGCTGGTTGACATCCTGAAACGGGTGGCCTTCATGGGCTACTTTGGCAGCCGCTGCCCGCAGGAGAAGGTCTATCTGCACCTCGACAACACCGCTTACTTCCAAGGCGAGACCATCTGGTACGCCGCCAACGTTGTCGATGCCGCCACCGGCAGCGAGGCCGCCAGCAAGGTGCTCTACGTGGAGCTGCTCTCGCCCACGGGCGTTGTCCTCAGGCAGCAGAAGCTGAAGGTCGTGGACGGGCGCTGTCACGGCTCGTTCCCCCTCATCGACACCTCCGTCGAGGAGGCCGTCGCCCTTCGCGGCGCCGTCGGCTACCCCAGCGGCTACTATCAGATCCGTGCCTACACCCGCGCCATGCTCAACTTCGACGATGCCGGCATCTTCTCGCGCGTCATCCCCGTCTATAAGACGCCCGACGAAGAGGGCAACTACGCCAACCCCGTCATGCGGCAGTATAGCGGCATGGGAACCGACCGCCCCGAGCCGTCAAAGGCCGACCGTCCAAAGAAACTCAACGTCCAGTTCTTCCCCGAGGGGGGACATCTGATTGCCGGTGCCGAGTGCCGAGTCGCCTTCAAGGCCACCGACGAACATGGTCACGGCGTCACCATCGACGGCATGACGATCGTAAACAGTAAATCATCAAACAGCCAAATAGCAAACAGTAAATCGTCAAATAGTAAATCTCAAGGCGTCGGCGGCAGCAACGCCATCGACATTCCCCTACAGCATGGCGGCATGGGCAGCTTCCTTGTCCTGGCATCCAACGAGACGAACGCCCGCGACATCGTCGTGCGCTATGACGGCAACGACTACACCTTTGCCCTCCCTAAAGCCGAGAGCAAGGGCTGCGCCCTGCGCATAGACCACGCTGCCGACGATCAGTTGTCGGTCACCGTCACAGCCCGCGCGCTGAAGGCCGACAGCGTGCTGGCCTATACCATCACCAACCGCGGCCGTGTCTGTGCCTTCGACACCCTCCACCTCTCCTGCCCTCCGGAACCAGAGCGGGTCGAAGCCTCACCCCAACCCTCCCCTAAAGGGAAGGGAGAAGCCTCACCCCAACCCTCCCCTAAAGGGAAGGGAGCCGTGAGCGGAGGTATTCAAGTCACCCCTCCTTTAGGAGGGGACGGGGGAGGCTCCGGGGGAGGCTATACCTCCTTCTCCATCCCCAAGGAATATCTTCCCGTGGGCGTCTGCCAGTTCACGCTCTACAACCCCGCAGGCGACATCTATGCCCAACGCCTCTTCTTTGTCGATGGCGACATCCCCACCGAGACCGTCACCGTTACCGCCGAGAAGGCCGACATCCGCCCCTTCGACGAGATCAGGCTGAATTTGCAGGTCGAAGCCTCACCCCAACCCTCCCCTAAAGGGAAGGGAGCCGTGAGCGGAGGTAATCAAGTCACCTCTCCTTTAGGAGGGGACGGGGGAGGCTACACCTTCTCCCTCGCTGTGCGCGATGCCGCCGACTACGGCACCGCCTATCGCGACGACATCCGTACCTACATGCTGCTCTCCTCCGAGCTGAAGGGACTCATCGAAGATCCGGGGTGGTACTTTGACGCCTCACCCCAACCCTCCCCTGAAGGGAAGGGAGCGGCGAGCGGAGGTAATCAATTCACCCCTCCTTCAGGAGGGGATGGGGAGGCTACTCCTTTAGGGGGGAGGCTTCAGGCTCTTGACCTGCTGATGATGGTACAGGGCTGGACGCGGTATAACTGGCGGCAGATGGCGGGCGTGGAGCCGTTCGAGATTCGCCACTACACCGAGAGCCAGCTCGTCGTCGATGGCTGGGCCTTCAGCCGCCTTAGGGAGAAACCCCTCGAAGGCGTCAGGATTGGCCTCCGCCTCACCTCGCTCGACCGCCAGCATCAGCAGGAGACCACCGTCACCACCGACAGCCTCGGCTACTGGAGCGTCGGCGTCGAGGACTTCGAAGGCGAATGGGACCTCTACATGGAAACCCGCCAGCAGAGCGACAAGAGCGGTAACAAGACCACGCGCATCCGCCTGGAGCGTTCCTCGAAACCCGGCCTCTATGCCTACACGCCCCTCGAGACGTGGTTGCCCACCTATACCTGGAACCCCGACAGCATGCTCACCGTCGAGAAGGCCGGCGACTCAGAGTACCAGCTGCCCACAGAATCGCACCTGCTGGACGAGGTGGAGATCACCGGCCGCCGCAAGTACCTCGACTTCTACACCTTCAAGGCCTTCGACGCCGCCAAGGATGCCGAGCTGATGATTGACGAGGGGAAATATACCAGCAAGGTGGAGGACTACCTGCGCGAGAAGGGCTACAAGGTTCAGGTCTCGACGGGCGATGTCGGCAACGTCACCAGCAACGAGGACTACGACGACTTAGACGCAGCCCGTCTGGAATACTTCAGAAAAATGGTGGAAGCCGCCCCCATCAACGACCGCCGCACCTTCTGGTACATCCACGAAGGCAAGGTCAACCGCACAGCCCCCTCCTTCTTTGCCGGCTATGCCCTCGACCTCGAGGAGGTGAAGAGCATCATCGTCTATGACGACCCCTTCCTCTACGAGACCTTCCCCGGCATCACCGAGCTCCTGACGCCCGAGGAAATCCGTGAGGTCGTGCCACGTAACGCAGCGGGGTTTGCTCCCGGCTTGTACGTCGTTGACATTGAGCTGAACCCCGCCCGCAAGCGCCGCACCTTCGTGGACAAGAACGCCCGCTCGACCTCCTTCAGCGGCTACACGCCCGTCGTGGAGTTCTACGCCCCCACCTACCCGAACGGCCCCATCCAGGGCGACAAGGACTACCGCCGCACCATCTACTGGAACCCCGCAGTCACCACCGATGCCGACGGCCACGCCTCCGTCTCCTTCTACAACAACGGCTACAGCCGCGCCCTCACCATCTCCGCCGAAGGCATAACCCCCGATGGCGTACCGATTATCAACCAATAACCCATGAAACGCCTCGTCCTTCTTCCTATTCTGTTCTCCGTCTGCACTACGCTTGTGGCGCAGACGGCGGAGGATGACGCCGCCCGTCTAGTGACGTACGCCGCCCGCATAAACTACTTTGGTCGCCTCTGCCCGCAAGAGAAGGTATATCTTCATCTTGACAACACAGCGTATTTTCAGGGCGAGACCATCTGGTATGCGGCCAACGTGGTGGATGTCACCACCGGCCGCGAGGCCGCCAGCAAGGTGCTCTATGTGGAATTGCTCTCGCCCACGGGCGTCGTGCTCAAGCAGCAGAAGCTGAAGGTCGTGGACGGGCGTTGCCACGGCTCGTTCTCGCTCATCGACACCTCCGTCGAGGAGGCCGTCGCTCTGCGCGGCGCCGTCGGCTACCCCAGCGGCTACTACCAGATCCGCGCCTACACCCGCACGATGCTCAACTTCGACGATGCCGGTGTCTTCTCGCGCGTCATCCCCGTCTATAAGGCTCCCGAGGAGGAGGGCGACTACGCCGACCCCGTCATGCGCAAATATTCCTATAAGGAACTGAACCGTCCCGAGCCTGAGCGTTCCGAGACGCCGAAGGAACTCAACCTCTCCTTCTACCCCGAGGGCGGACACCTCATCAGCGGCCTTCCCTGCCGCGTTGCCTTCAAGGCTACCGACAAACAAGGGCATGGCGTGGACATTGAAGCGTTGACGGACAACAACGGCAATCCACTCTCCATCCCCCTTCAGCACAACGGCATGGGCAGCTTCGAGATTACACCAAGCGAAAAAGCACAGAAGCTACAGGCTGTCTATGAAGGAAAGAAATACACCTTCACCTTGCCTGAGCCCGAGCCGGAAGGGTGTACGTTGTGCCTCACACGGGCGGAGGGCGAGGATTCTCTTTCCGTCTCCTTTGCTGCCGCGGGAAGTCCCTCGACCAAGCTGCTTGGTTATACGCTCACCTCGCAGGGCCATTGCAATTGGGTCGATACGCTCACCATCGGCACACGAGGCTGCACCCGCTCTATTGCTACCGCAGGGTTTCCCACGGGCGTCCATCAGCTGACGCTCTTCGATGCCGACGGCGCCGTCTATGCCCAGCGCCTCCTCTTCATCGACAACGGCATCCCCACCGAGGCCGTTTCCGTCACCGCCGAGAAAGCCGACATCCACCCCTTCGACGAAATTAGGCTGAATTTGCAGGTCGAAGCCTCACCCCAACCCTCCCCTAAAGGGAAGGGAGCCGTGAGCGGAGGTAATCAAGTCACCCCTCCTTTAGGAGGGGACGGGGGAGGCTACACCTTCTCCCTCGCCGTGCGCGATGCCGCCGACTACGGTACCGCTTACCGCGACGACATCCGCACTTATATGCTCCTTTCGTCCGAGCTGAAGGGGCTGATAGAAGAACCGGGGTGGTACTTTGACGCCTCACCCCAACCCTCCCCTGAAGGGAAGGGAGCGGCGAGCGGAGGTAATCAATTCACCCCTCCTTCAGGAGGGGAGGGGGAGGCTACTCCTTTTGGGGGGAGGCTTCAGGCTCTCGACCTCCTGATGATGGTGCAGGGCTGGACGCGGTACAACTGGCGGCAGATGGCGGGCGTGGAGCCGTTCAAAATACGCCATTACACCGAGAAGCAGCTTGTTGTTGACGGCTGGGCATTCAGCCGCATCAAGGAGACGCCTCTGCCGGGGGTGAAAATGGCCGTCCGCCTCACCTCCCTCGACCGCAAGCACCGCCAGAACGCCACCGTCACCACCGACAGCCTCGGCTACTGGAGCGTCGGCGTGGAGGACTTCGAGGGCGAGTGGGACCTCTACATGGAAACCCGTCAGAAAGGCGACAAAAAGGGTGACAAAACCACGCGCGTCCGCCTCGAACGCGCCTCGAAGCCCGCCCTCTATGCCTATACGCCCCTTGAGACGTGGCTGCCCGAATACACCTGGGATGCTGCCGGGATGCTCACCGTCGAAAAGGCCGGCGACTCAGAGTATCAGCTGCCCTCGGACTCACACCTCCTGGACGAGGTAGAGGTCAAGGGCAAGCGCAAGTACATCGACTACAACACCTTCAAAGCCTTCGACGCCGCCAAGGATGCCGAGCTGATGATAGATGAAGGGAACTACACCTACAAGGTCGTGGACTACCTGCGCGACAAAGGGTATGATGTCACCTTTCCTGTTGGAGAAACCTTTGAATCCTTTATATCTAGATATACCCATGAAGACTGGTTGTCATGCCCACCTCTGGAAGAAATCAATGGGCCAGACTCTATGGTGTCGCGTACCATCTATTACCAGTGGATATCAATACAATCCCTTATAAACGGAGTCCGTACCTTTTGGTTTATTAAAGACGGCAAGAGAGACCGAACAGGACCGTCGTTTTTTGACGGCTTTGACTTGGATTTGGAGGAGGTAAAGAGCATTCTTGTCTATGATGACCGGAACTTGTTCTCTTCTTTCCCTGCCATTCGTGATTTATTTACGAATCGCCTTATTCGGAAGTTCGAAAGACCTCATAATTATTTAGGACTTCCCGCTGGTCTTTACATTGTAGAAATTGAGCTTAATCCTTCCCACAAGCGCCGCACATACGTGGACAAGAACGCCCGCTCGACCTCCTTCAGCGGCTACACCCCGGTGGTAGAGTTCTACGCCCCCACCTACCCGAACGGTCCTATCCAGGGCGACAAGGACTACCGACGCACCATCTACTGGAACCCCGCGGTCACCACCGATGCCGACGGCCACGCCTCCGTCTCCTTCTACAACAACGGCTACAGCCGCGCCCTCACCATCTCCGCCGAAGGCCTGACAAGCGACGGCGTACCGATTGTCAACTGATAGTAAGAGGTCAGATGTTTCCAACGTGATCAGTGAACAGTGATTAGTGAACTGACTACCCTGGAAACAAATCCGCCTGAACGGGAAACTGCAAAACGGGTTCCCGTCCCCACCTTTACGCCAGGCGGATGATGTCGGTCCAGCGGGTGGTGGGGTTCTTGCTGCGGAAGTCGTGGCGTATGGCGTTGGCGAAGACGTCGGCCTTGCCGGGGACGGGGAGGCCGGTGGCGGGGTCGCGGCGGACGTACTGCTGGCTGCCGAGGATGACGGTCTCGGAGCCCTGAAGGCGGTTGATGCGGTCCACGACGGCATCGAGGCGGCGCAGCTTCTGGAACTGCTCGGCATTGATGTCGAAGAGGTCCTGCTGCAGGGGGGTTGAGGGGGTGATGCCGAGGAGAATGACGCCGGCCTTCTTGTAATGGTAGCCCGGGCGGTAGAGGCGGGCGAGGGCTTCGTGGGCGGCCTGGGTGAGGGTGACGGTGGAGGCGCTGGGGGTGACGAGGGGCTGCTCGGCGAAGTTGAAGTACTGGGGCAGGTCGTCGCGGAAGGGGTTGGTGTGGAGGAAGGTGCCGACGATGGCGGCGACGCCCTGCTGACGGCGCAGCTTCTCGGCACAGCGGGCGGCGTAGTTGGCGACGTGGGTGCGGAGGGTCTCGAGGTCGGTGACGAGGCCGTTGAACGAGCGGCTGGTGCAGATGGACTGTTTGGCAGGGGCCATCTGCTCGTCGGGCACGCAGTCGTCGCCGCACAGCTCGCGCCAGGTGCGCAGCAGGGTGACGTTGCGGAAGGTGGCGCGCACCCACGTCTCGGGCTGGAGGGCGAAGTCGCAGGCGGTGGCGATGCCGAGAGCGTGGAGACGGGTGGCATACTGGCGCCCGATGCCCCACACGTCCTCGACGGGGAAGAGGCGGAGGGCCTTCAGGCGCTTCTCGTCGCTGTCGATGACGCAGCAGTGGCGGTAGCCCGGGTAGCGCTTGGCGAACTTCGAGGCTACCTTAGCGAGGGTCTTGTTGGGGGCAATGCCGATGCTGACGGGCATGCCGACGTAGCGGCGTATGCGCCCATGGAGCTCCTCGCCCCACGCCTTGGGGTTGTCGATGCCGTCGAGGCGGACGAAGCACTCGTCGATGGAGTAGCGGAAGTACGAGGGGGCGGCCTTGCTGATGAGGCTGACGACACGGGCGGTGAGCTCGCCGTAGAGCTCGTAGTTGGACGAGAAGACGGCTATCTTCTGGTCGGGGAACTGCTGGGCGAGCTGGTAGTAGGGCGTGCCCTCGCGGATGCCGAGGGCCTTGGCCTCGTTCGAGCGGGCCACCACGCAGCCGTCGTTGTTCGACAGCACCACCACGGGCACGCCGTTCAGGTCTGGCCTGAACACGCGCTCGCAGCTCACGTAGCAGTTGTCGCAGTCAATGATGCCGTACATGGTTTTTGGGTTTCGTTTTTGGTCTAT
>JAILEU010000018.1 GCA_024697785.1 Bacteroidaceae bacterium
CCTCGTCATCGACCGTCTGGCGGTGGACGACAGCCGCGAGACCGTCAGCCGCCTGACGGATTCGGCCGAGACGGCCTTCTTTGAAGGTGGCGGCACGTGCATGCTGCGATTCTACCCCGCCCAGATTCTCCATACCTTCAGCACCCGCTTCGAGGCCGACGGCATCACCTTCGAGGAGCCATCGGACCAGCTCTTCTCGTTCAACAGTCCGCTGGGCGCCTGCCCCACCTGCGAGGGCTTCGGGCGCATCATCGGCATCGACGAGAAGCTCGTCATCCCCGACACCACGCTCAGCGTCTATGACGGCGCCGTGGTCTGCTGGCGAGGCGACAAGATGAGCGAATGGAAAGACGACTTCATCCTCCACGCCGGCGAGGCGGACTTCCCCATCTTCACCCCCTACTACCAGCTCACCCAGGCACAAAAAGACTACCTCTGGCACGGCCCGCGCCATAAGACCTGCATCGACTCGTTCTTCAAGATGCTGGAAGAGAACCAATACAAGATCCAGTATCGCGTCATGCTGGCCCGCTATCGGGGCAAGACGCTCTGCCCCACCTGCCACGGCAGCCGCCTGAAGAAGGAAGCCACCTACGTCAAAGTGGGCGAACGTTCCATCGGCGACCTTGTAGAGATGCCCGTCAGCGAGCTGAAGGGATTCTTCGACCGCCTGCAGCTCGACGAGCACGACACGCTTGTCGCCAGCCGGCTGCTGAAGGAGATCACCAGCCGTCTGCAGTTCCTTCTTGACGTCGGGCTGGGCTATCTCACCCTGAACCGCCTCAGCAACACCCTCTCGGGCGGCGAGAGCCAGCGCATCAACCTCGTCACCTCGCTCGGCAGTCCGCTCGTCGGCTCGCTTTACATCCTCGACGAGCCCAGCATCGGCCTCCACAGCCGCGACACGGACAAGCTCATCCGCGTACTCCGCCAGCTTCAACAGGCAGGCAACACCGTCGTCGTCGTCGAACACGACGAGGAAATCATCCGTGCCGCCGACTACATCATCGACGTAGGCCCTGAGGCCGGACGCCTCGGCGGCGAAATCGTCTGGCAGGGGAAGCCGAATCCCAAAGAGCCTACCCCCAGCCCCTCCCTAAAGGGAGGGGAGATGGGAATCCATACGGCAGATCCTGCATGGTATGAAATGTTAAAGAAGTTCGCAGAAGAAAACCGAAAGAATTCCACAAAAGCCGAAAGCATTCTTTGGCAAGCATTAAAAAATAAAGGCATCGAATACAAGTTCCGTAGGCAGCATATTATCCGCGACTTCATCGTAGACTTCTATTGTACTGAATGCCAATTGTCCATTGAATTGGATGGTGATTATCATCAGATACCCGAGCAACTGGTTTCTGACGAACAGCGAACTGTAGAGTTAACCCAAATGGGTATCATGGAAATACGCTTCACAAATGAAGAAATCATCAATAATCTAGATGAAGTCCTAAAAAAAATACAAGAAGCCTGCTTTTCCCGCAAGTCACCCCTCCTTCAGGAGGGGAAGGGGGAGGCTAACCTTTCCAAGGCTTCCTACACTCTCCGCTATCTGTTGGGAGAGGAGAGGATTCCCGTGCCGACAAGCAGAAGGCCGTGGAACCTCCATATTGACGTGAAGGGTGCACGGCACAACAACCTGAAGGGCATCGACGTCACCTTCCCGCTCAACGTCCTTACCGTTGTCACAGGCGTCAGCGGCTCGGGCAAGAGCTCGCTCGTGCGCGACATCTTCTATAAAGCCCTCAACCGCCAGTTCGGCGAGAGCGGCGACCGCCCGGGTGACTTCACCCGCCTCGAAGGCGACATTCGCAGCATCAGCGCCGTGGAGTTTGTCGATCAGAACCCCATCGGACGCTCCACCCGCAGCAACCCCGTCACCTACATCAAGGCCTACGACGAAATCCGCAAGCTCTACGCCGCCCAGCCCCTCTCGAAGCAGATGGGCTACACAGCTGGCTACTTCTCGTTCAATAGCGAGGGTGGACGTTGCGAGGAATGTAAGGGCGAGGGCACCATCACGGTCGAGATGCAGTTCATGAGCGACCTCGTGCTGGAGTGCGAGGCCTGTCACGGCAAACGCTTCAAGAACGACACCCTCCTCGTCAAATACCACGACCGCGACATCCACGACATACTGGAGATGACCGTAAACCAGGCCATTGAGTTCTTCGCCGAGCATGGCGACAAGACCATCGTCTCGCGTCTGCGTCCTCTGCAGGCCGTCGGCCTTGGCTACATCAAGCTCGGACAGAGCTCGTCCACCCTCTCAGGCGGCGAGAACCAGCGCGTCAAACTTGCCTACTACCTCGGGCAAGAGCGTTCAGCCCCCACCCTCTTCATCTTCGACGAGCCCACCACCGGCCTCCACTTCCACGACATCAAAAAGCTGTTCGAGAGCTTCAACGCCCTCATCGACCGCGGCCATACCATCCTCATCATCGAGCACAACATGGAGGTCATCAAATGTGCCGACTACGTCATCGACCTCGGTCCCGAGGGTGGCGATGCCGGCGGCAACCTCGTCGTCTGCGGCACCCCTGAGCAAGTCGCAGCCTGTCCCGCGTCCTACACCGGACGCTTCCTTCGCGAGAAACTGGCGTGATAGAATCGTAAATCCTCCCCCACTCTATCAGCCGGTTTCACGCCGTCCGTTCCCTTCTGACATCAGCACGGACAAGACATATACGAAGAGTGGCCTGCGCCGCTTGCATGAGGCGCAGGCCACCGCTACGACGTTTATCTATTCCTGGCGGTTTTTTCGAGCTTCCTTGCGCGCCTCGCGCTCGGCACGGCGTGCAGCACGGGCTTCTTCCCGTTCGCGCTCCTCAGCCTCCTTCTGCAGATGGGCCGCTTTGGTGGTGATGACGATAACGCCACCTACGGCACGGAAACCATAGATGGCTGTGGCACTACCTTTCACACCTTCAACCGAATAGACGTCCATCGGGCGCAGATAAGAGATGTCCGCTGTCTGAATGCCATCGACAATAATCATGGGACCATCGGGCTGCGAGTTAACGGAAACAGGCCCGCGCATGACATCAGGCACACGAGCACGGATGTAGGCATAGATGTCGGTATAGTTGGCAGCATCGTTATCGCTCATCTCCACACGCGAAGTAGAAGCTGTGGCGTCGTTCCGCTGCGAAAGCATGTCCGACGGTTCGGGAGGAGGTGCTTCGCCTGTCTCCTTTATCGAAGCGGCTCCTTCGCTGAACGAAGGGGCTGCCTTGGCCACCAGCTCCTCGAGCTTGGAAAGCGACATGCGGCCTTCGACGCTATAGAACACAATCTCACGCTCGGTGATGGAGCAGAGCAGAAACGAAGAGACGGTATCAGGATCAGCAATAACGTAGATGGCCGACAGCTCACCGCCTTCGTTTGAGCTGCACAGCAGATTGTAGTCAGAACCGCCCAGCAAGGCTGCTATGTCGGCATCCAGTTTACGGTTGACGGCACTATTGACGCTGACCAGCAGATAGCTGGACTTCAGCGAGCTGACAGCAGGTGAGAGGTCTAGGTTGCCATTCTCCATGCCGACAAGGGGCAGACGGCCTGTCTTGGCGAACTTGGAAGGCGACGTGCCGATGACACGGACGCCCTCTTCCTGAACGTACTTGCCGCAGATGGTGCGGACTTCATCCGCAGAACGACCAAACGCCACAGTCAGGTTTACTGAAAGGACGATGGCAAGTAGAATGAAGCGTTTCATAGTCGTAGGTTTTTATAGTATAGGAAATGGAGTAAAGTAGAGCGGACGGGTTTCCGTTAGTCTTTGAGATAGAAATCGACGTAGGTGACCACGCGTACATTCTTGATGTAGGGAGTGTTGCTGTCGCGGTCGTCGATGGAGAACTGGCCCTGCGTGGCACTTTTGATTTTGCCGAGCTTGCTGTCGCTGTCAGCGGCGAACTTCTGAGCAGCCTCGCGGGCATTCTTCGTGGCGTCCTCAATCATGCCGGGCTTGATGTCGTTCAGGCCGCGGAAGCTGTAGGTGGGACGATATTCCCATCCCGTGAGGGGGACGATGTTCTTCTCCATCAGACGGCTCTGCTCGGCCATCATGCGGATGACAGCATCGACCTCCTTCGTGCCCACGGTGAGGACACTGGTCACCTGAAAGTCGTAGCCGCTTTTGTTGTCCCACGTGCGACGGTCGGTAAACTCGGGGGTGGAAACGCTGATCTCGTCGCGGCTGATGCCGTAGGACTTGATGAAGTCGATGAAGACCTCGTTCTTGCGCTTAATCTCCTGGTAGAGGCTCTGCATGTCGTTGCCCAGCAGCGAATAGGCAAACGGCGCAATGGCATAGTCGGCCTTCACCTCCTTGGTGGCAAGGCCGCGCACAGAAACGGTACGGTCGTATTGCTTGAGGGCGGTAACGGGCATCTTCAACGACCATCCCAACACGAAAGCGGCAATTATAAGGGCTGCCGCAAGGAGCCAACTGGTTGTCTTTTTCATAAACACAAAGCTATTTACTATTTAACTATCTACAATTTACTATTTGGAATTCAGGAATTATGAATGTAAATGTCTTCAATCTTTTCAAGCAACACGACGTTCTCCACATGCTGGGTGTGGGGGAACATATCGACGGGCTGAACTTTTGTCACCCTGTACGCCTCGCTCAGCAGCTGCAGGTCGCGGGCTTGCGTGGCGGGGTTGCAGCTGACATAGACGATGCGGGCGGGGGCGGCCGTCAGGATGACATCGACCACGTCGCCATGCATGCCGGCACGGGGCGGGTCGGTTATGATGACATCGGGACGGCCATGCGTGCGGATAAAGTCGGCGGTGAGGATATCCTTCATGTCGCCGGCAAAGAAGAGGGTGTTGTCGAGGCCGTTGAGCAAGGCATTCACCTTGGCGTCCTCGATGGCTTCAGGCACATACTCGATGCCGATGACCTGACGGCACGAGCGGGCCACGAAGTTCGCAATCGTGCCCGTACCGGTATAGAGGTCATAGACAAGCTCGCTCCCCGTCAACCCCGCGAAGTCGCGTGCGACCTTATACAGATTATAGGCCTGGCGGGTGTTGGTCTGGTAGAACGATTTCGGCCCTACCTTGAAACGAAGGTCCTCCATCTGTTCCATAATGAAGTCCGTGCCGGAGAAGGTGGTGACTGGAAGGTCGCCGATGGTGTCGTTACACTTGTTGTTGATGACGTAAAGCAACGACGTGATTTCGGGAAACGAATCGCGAACGTACGAGAGCAGGCCGTCGATCTCTGCGCTGAAGTCGCCCTGACGAGGCTCCTCGCTCCTACCCTTTTCACGCGGCTGCGGACTCTCCACGTTGGTGCAGAACTGCATCAGCAGCATAGCCTCGCGAATCTGTTCCTCGTCGTTCTCGGCAATCCTCAGCATCATGCCCCTGAGCAGGCCCGTCTGCTCGCGGAGGTCAAAGAACGAGAGCCCGTGCCGAAGGGCATAGTCGCGAATGCCATTACGGACGCGGTTGTTGAGGTCGTCCATCAGATGACATTCGTCGATGTCCAGCACCTTGTCGAAGCAGCCGGGGATGTGGAAGCCAACGGCATTCATGTTGTCGTAACGGATATCGGCGGCAATCTCCTCGTCCGTCAGCCAGCGTTTGTCCGAGAAGGTAAACTCCAGCTTGTTCCGGTAGCCTTGCGTACGCTCCGAGCCGATGATGGGGCTCACCTCCGGCAGTTCCAGATGGCCTATGCGCGTC
>JAILEU010000029.1 GCA_024697785.1 Bacteroidaceae bacterium
GGAATGCTTTTGCCCTTTCAGGGCGCGGAATGATGTGTGCCCGAATAAACCCAGGGCGTTGCCCTGGGCTGGTGGCTTTCTGCCCTTTCAGGGCGCTCATCGCAGTCTTGAACCGTTTTTTAACTTCCGAAACTTAAATTAGGAATTAGAAATTAGGAATTAGAAAAATGAAAAATGAAGAATGAAGAATGAAAAATAAAATGTAAAAACTAAAACTAAAAACTTAAACTAAAACTTTGAAGAATGCTTTACAAGCTGCATGCAAGACCATTTAAAAGTTTTAGTTTTAGTTCAAAGTTTTAGTTCTAGTTCAAAAGTTTTAGTTCAAAGTTTTAGTTCTAATTTCATTTTTCATTCTTACATCTTACATCAAATATGGCTAACAATAACAACAAGAAAACAGGTTTCGGCCTAGGCTGGCTTTATGGCATCATTGCGCTGGCTTTGGCTGGCCTTTACTTTTTCAGCGGGGGCGCGAACGATGCCCCGCGCCGCATCAACTACAGCCAATTCCGCGAATATGTGCAGAAGGGCTGGGTGCAGACCGTCATCGCCTACGACAACCGCAAGGTGGAACTGACGCTGGTGCCAGACAGCACGGCAGCCGTGCTGGGGCAGGCGGTGGCGGCCGAGTATAAACAGACGGGACGCCCCGTGCGCATGGTGACGGAGACGGGCTCGCTGGAGAGCCTCGATGAGTACCTCAGCACACAGAGCGCCGAGGGGAACTTCAAGGGCGAGCTGATGTACAAGAAGGCCGACCGCCTGTTCACGGGCTTCCTCATCAACGTGCTGCCGTTCATCCTCATCATCGTCTTCTGGGTGTTCATCATGCGCCGCATGGGCGGTGGCGGCAGCGGCGGACCCGGCGGAGGTGGCGTCTTCAGCGTCGGCAAAAGTCGTGCACAGCTGTTCGAGAAGGGCAAGGCCGACCGCATCACGTTCAAGGACGTGGCAGGGCAGGCCGAGGCCAAGCAGGAGGTGGAAGAGATTGTGGAGTTCCTGAAGAACCCGCAGAAATACACCGAGCTGGGCGGCAAGATTCCCAAGGGCGCGCTGCTCGTAGGGCCTCCGGGCACGGGCAAAACGCTGCTGGCGAAGGCTGTGGCAGGCGAAGCGGACGTGCCGTTCTTCTCGCTGTCGGGCTCGGACTTCGTGGAGATGTTCGTCGGCGTGGGCGCCAGCCGCGTCCGCGACCTGTTCCGCCAGGCGAAGGAGAAGGCGCCGTGCATCATCTTCATCGACGAGATTGACGCCGTGGGCCGCGCACGCGGCAAGAACCCCGCCATGGGCGGCAACGACGAGCGCGAGAGCACCCTCAACCAGCTGCTCACCGAGATGGACGGCTTCGGCACCAACAGCGGCGTCATCATCCTGGCCGCCACCAACCGCGTCGATATCCTCGACAAGGCGCTGCTGCGCGCCGGACGCTTCGACCGCCAGATACACGTCGACCTGCCCGACCTCAACGAGCGCAAGGAGGTGTTTGGCGTCCACCTGCGTCCGCTCAAGCTCAGCCCCGACGTGGACGTCGATCTGCTGGCGCGGCAGACGCCGGGCTTCAGCGGCGCCGACATCGCCAACGTCTGCAACGAGGCGGCGCTGATAGCGGCCCGCAGCGGCAAGAAGGCGGTGGAGAAGGAGGACTTCCTGGCTGCCGTGGACCGCATCATCGGCGGACTGGAGAAGAAGACGAAAATCCTGACACAGGAGGAGAAGCGCACCATAGCCCTGCACGAGGCGGGCCACGCCACCCTGTCGTGGTTCCTCGAGTGGGCCGACCCGCTCATCAAGGTCACCATCGTGCCCCGCGGCCGTGCCCTCGGCGCAGCGTGGTACCTGCCCGAGGAACGGCAGATTACGACGCGCGAGCAGATGCTCGACGAGATGTGCGCCTTGCTGGGCGGACGTGCTGCCGAGGAGCTGTTCACGGGCCACATCTCCACCGGCGCCATGAACGACCTGGAGCGCGTCACCAAGCAGGCCTACGGCATGATTGCCTATGCCGGCATGAGCGACAAGCTGCCGAACGTCTGCTACTACAATCAGGACGAATACGGCTTCACCAAGCCTTACAGCGAATCGACGGCACAGCTCATCGACAGCGAGAGCAAGGCGATGATAGCCGAACAGTACGAACGGGCCAAGCGGCTGCTCCTCGAGCACCGTGAGGGCCACGCCCAGCTGGCACAGCTGCTGATGGACCGCGAGGTGATCTTCGCCGAGGACGCCGAGCGCATCTTCGGCAAACGTCCCTGGGCTTCACGCAGCGACGAAATTCTGGAAAAATGAAGCAGCTCTTAATCCGTACGTTGACAGGTGCAGCCTACGTGGCCGTCATGGTGTTTGGCACAATGGTTAGTCCGTGGACGTTGCTGGCGCTCATCGTGTTGCTGGCTGTGCTGGCGGTATGGGAGCTGGCGAGCATCACCTGCCCGTCGGGGGGCAGGAAGTGGATGACACGCCTGCTGCTCGTCCTCTCTGCCCTGACGTTCGCCGCAGCCGTGTGGACGAGGTGCCGGTATGCGGACATCAACATGGTGCTCGTCATGGCCCCTTATCTGCTGGTGCTGCTGCTTTCGTTTGTATCCGAGCTGTATGCGAGGCACGAAAACCCCATTGCCCATCTGGGAATGATGGCGTTGGCACAAGTGTACATCGTGCTGCCCTTGTCGCTTTTGGCTGTGCTGGCCTTTGCACCCCTGAAAGCCGAGGGTCGTCCCTTCTGGGCACTCCCGCTGGCCGTCTATTTCTTCCTGTGGCTGAACGACACGGGTGCCTACCTGATAGGCTCGTGGCTCGGACGCCACAAGCTGTTTCCGCGCATCTCGCCGGGCAAGACGTGGGAAGGCTCCCTCGGAGGTGCCGTCTCGGCCTTGCTGGCGGCGGTGCTGATGGACTATCTCTTTCCCTTCATGAGCCTCTGGCGCTGGCTGGGACTGGCGGCGGTGGTCGTCGTCTTCGGCACCTGGGGCGACCTGACAGAGTCGCTCATCAAGCGCACGCTGGGAATCAAGGACTCGGGGGCTCTGCTGCCCGGACACGGAGGCATACTTGATCGCATCGACAGCATGCTTCTCGCCATCCCCGCAGCCGTTGTCTATCTCTGCTTTTAGACTGTCGTCTGTCTCAGCCTCTCCACCATCTTGGCTGCCGCATGGTCAGACGCTCCGGCCTTACCGATGGCAGCCGCCAGCTCGTCATAGCCGTTCAGCATAGCCTTACGCTGTGAGCCGTTCAATATGGCCTGGAGATGACGGCTGATGTTGCTGGGGGAAAACTTGTCTGCCACCAGCTCTGGCACCACCTCACGGCCCGCGATGAGGTTGACGAGCGAGATATACTTCACCTTCAGCACCATTTTCCTCAGCAGCCCGACAGCCATCGGCATGGGCGTGGCGTAGCACACCACCTGCGGCACCTTGAAGAGCGCTGTCTCAAGGGTTGCCGTGCCGCTGGTCACAAGGGCGGCGTGAGCATTGTAAAGCAGCTGATAGGTCTGGCCCTGATGAAGCACCGTCACGTGATGGCCTGGCGTGAACGACGCGTAGAAGTCATGGTCTATGCCCGGAGCTCCAGCCACAACCACCTGATAATCGTCGGCCAAAAGGTCGGTGGCCTCAAGCATGGCCGGAAGATTCGCCTTGATTTCCTGCTTGCGGCTACCGCAGAGGACGGCGATGATGGGCTTCGATGCCGACAGCCCGTTACGACGCAGGAAATCATCGTTACCGACACGAGCCTTTTCCAAAAAATCCCGCACCTCGTCAGCCGTAGGGTTACCGACATAGTGAATGGGATAATGGTGCTTACTCTCAAAGAAGGCTTTTTCGAAGGGCAGGATGGAAAACAGCTCATCGACGTCGCGTCGTATGCTCTTGATACGATGCTCCCTTGAAGCCCATATCTTCGGGGCGATATAGTAGAACGTCTTCGTCCGGCGTAGGTTGGCGTGTACATACTTGGCCACAGCGAGATTGAAGCCCGGATAGTCAACCAGTATCACGGCATCGGGGTTCCACGCCCTGATGTCGCGCTTCACCCTGCGCATGTTCTCCAGTATGGTAGGCAGATGCCGCACCACAGCCCCCACCCCCATGTAGGCCATTTCGCGGTAGTGCGCCACCAGCGCGCCTCCCTCCTGCTGCATGAGGTCACCCCCGATGCAGCGGAACTGCGCCTCCTCGTCCCGCTCCTTCAAGGCCTTCATCAAGTTCGACGCATGAAGGTCGCCCGACGCCTCCCCGGCTATGAGATAATATTTCATGTACGAATGGCTGCTACTTGCTGCAAAAGTACGGGCATTTCTTCTTTTTCGCAAGTGTTTTCTGAAAAAACATGCAGCATGGAATAAAGAGCAAACGTCTTTTGCGCTTTACAAAAAACAGCCGTCTTTTGCGTTAAATCCATTCTTTTTCGTACCTTTGTGCGCGTTAAACGAATCAGAGCTATGAAACTCAAGAAAATAACCACCAATGAGATCAAGGATTGTCATCCAAGCAATCGCTTCTATCAAACGGATCAGTATTACCAGCGCTTGGCAAACCGGCTGCAAGACAGCTTCTGCTCCTTGGGGTTGACCGACGAGGAGCATTATGAAGAGGTGATGCATCGCGCGGCCATTATGCTGACAAACTATATGGAGGACATTGTAGCCGACAGCGGTCAGTGGCGCGCGTTCTCCAACCTGTGTCAGGAGCTCTATGGCTTTCCCGTTCCGCTGTTCCACGAGGACGAGGAGTATTTTGCCGACGAACCCAGCCTGAACGCCATCCGCTTTCTGTTGTGGTGCACGGCGAGTGATGCCAGCGACGAGTTTGTGGTTTCAGACTCGGAATCCATGGAACGGATGGCCATCGCAGCCTATGACATACTTGAAGAGGCGTTCGAGGAGGCACCCGTCAATGAGCAGCTGGTGGAAGACATCGTGGATAGGTTACAATTAGCCACAGAAGGTTTCAACCAGCTGCGCGGCGTTCTGCCGTGGCTATTCTTCAACTGCTATCTCACCCGCGGCGAACAAAACGAAATGTTGTTCACCAAGCATGTGAAAGAGGCCATTGACACAACTAAAGATAACAACTACCCAGACATGAAGCCTGACATGGTAATGTATTATGCCACAGTCCGATGCCTCTTCCCTTATAGAATTGGCCCGTTGGCGCTCTACCCGAAGGACTATCTTGCAGCGATGATGCGGACGAAAGGCATGGAGCGTCAGGCGGAAGAGGTGGCCGGGATAGAGTACTTGGCACCTGGCGCCTATAAGTACGAACCCGTCAAGCCTGACTCAGGTCTGTTGGGACATGAGCCCCATCAGGACAGGCTGAGGATAACGCGCACCAATGGCAGGCAATTTGACATAGAAACGGAGGAATTGAATCTGACAAAGGAACAGCTGAAGAGGTTCTATGGCTTTATGGCATCCTCGTTCGTGTTCTATCAAGGAGAATGGCGACTCAATGGTTTGTTGTTCCCGTTTACGGAAAAGAACAAGATTTGGAAGGAGCTGTGCGACGAAGACCCGGAGAACCCGAAGCCAGGCACCACGACATATACGGCCGAATTGATGCTTGAACGCACAGGCGGACAGCAGATAGCCTATTTCGCCGACCGCGAGAAGATGAAGGACTTTCTGGAAAAGAAACTGCGTTTTCCACACCAAATGCTGGATTTCGTGGATGAGCATGAAGGTGACTTCCCCGCCCTGTTTATAGACAAAGAGGAACCCAGAGATTGCCTGCATATCTTTTTCGGCTACTCTCCCTGCATCGCCGACCCCAGCAATCCCTTCTACGACAAAAACATTGCTCGCAAAGAGGCCATCGACATGCTTTGGGATGCTGAAACCATAACCACGAATGCCGTTAAATACCTGTTAGAACACCATTACCTGCCAGATATCTACGACGAGGACGTGCTCTCAAAACGCAGCACGGCAGAAGAGAAACGACACGACATAGATTTCCTCATGCGTTTCTATCGTAGGGAGAATTACTGACAACATATCCCCCTCCAACGGAAGTGAAAGAATTGGGACAGGCGTTGCCGGTTACGCATTAAGACCGCTCCATGCCTGCTCCAGTTCGTCCTTCAGGGCATAGTCGGTGGCATCGAGCTTGAAGGGCGTAACGGCAACGTAGCCCTCGTTGAGCGCCACACGGTCGGCATCGTTGTCGCCGGCTTCTTCCAATTCGAACTTACCCGTCAGCCAATAGTAGTCGCCTCCACGCGGATGGGGACGATGCTCGAACTCGTTCTTCCATTGCCCCCACGCCATGCGGCAGACGCGCAGCCCTTTGTACGCAGTTGTGGCGGGAAAATTGACGTTCAGACAGGTACCCGTCGGCAACCCGTGTTCTAGGACGTAAGCGGTTATCTTCTGTATCCACGGCACGAGAGGCGTGAAGTCGGCAAAGGCATCGTGGCTGTCGAGCGAGAAGGCCACAGAGGGGATGCCCTTCATGCATCCTTCGTACACCACGCCCATCGTACCTGAATAATGGGCATTAACGGCAGAATTATCACCATGATTGATGCCGCCTATCACCATAGCAGGTTGTTCTGTCAGCACATCGGCAAAGGCCAGTTTCACGCAATCGACTGGCGTTCCCGAGCAGCCCCAGACGGCGACATCCTCGTCGTCGCTCACCAGCCATTTATAGACGGGCACGGCAAAGGTGCAGGCGCAGGCCATACCCGAGCGCCCTCTATCGGGCGCCACGACAACCAGGCGTGCCAGCGGACGAAGCGCCTCGATGAGCGCTTTCATGCCTCCCGACTGATAGCCGTCGTCGTTGGAAATAAGTATTAGTGGTTTCATCCCTGCAAAGATAGGGTGAGCCGAGCGATAATGCAAATTTATTTGCAATTATCCGAGGCGACCCCTATCTAAAAGCCCCCGAAGGGGGATTAAAGATAGTGCAAGGCGAGAGAAATGCAAATTTATTTGCAATTATCCGAGGCGACCCCTATCTAAAAAACTTTTTTAAAGGTTTTTTCAAAAAAAATGCCAACACCTACCTAAAGCCGTCCAACGAATTGTACCGCAACGCCTTATGCCAGGTAGGTGTTTCTCAAACACCTACCTAACACCTACCTAACACCTACCCAACACCTACCTGGCTCTTACATCGGCTTCCCCCACACCCTCCGGAGGGGGTGACTAATTACCTCCGCCCGTCGCTTTCTTCCTTTAGGGAAAGAGTGGGGATAGGCTTCTATCTTCCACACACGCAGTACGTTTCTTCGGATTAGGTAGGTGTCAGGTAGGTGTTGGGTAGGTGTTAGGTAGGTGTTTGAGAAACACCTACATAACCTAAAGCATTATAAGACAATTCGTTGGAAGGCTTTAGGTAGGTGTTGGCACTTTTTTGCGATTTTCCTTTAAAAACGAGAAGTGAAAATGCGAAGAGGCCAGCGCTTGACGTCCAGTTGACAGCCCTTGATTCTATTGTGGTAGCCCCTTATTCTATTGCGATAGCCCCTTATTCTATTTCCGTAGCGTTTGATTCTACGCTCGTAGCGTTAAACTCTACGGACGTAGAATTTGATACATGCGGTATGCTAAAGAATAAAAAAACGGGCGAAACGGGCGACACGTCAGAAAGGTGTGTCACGCCAGAATGCTGTGTGAGACATCTGCCGCGACGCCGAGGGAGTCGAACTGTGCCAGGAAACAATGCTCGAAATCATCGCTGGCAATGTTGCGCGAGAGATGCACGTAGAGTTTTCCGCCATAGCCCACGCAGGCAACGGCGCCACTATTGCCACGCTGACGGCCCAGCACGGCCTCAAAGCCCGTCACATAGGGTTGCATGGAGGCTGGAAGGCTGATGTTGCCCAAGTTAGAAAAGGTCTGCGAGCAGAAACGGTCGCCATGATGACGGTTGATGTAGTCGATGATGGGACGCTTAATCACCAGAGGCAGACAACGGACGGCAATACTCTCCTCCAGGGCCACGTTCTCTGCAATTTTAGGCTCGAGATTATCAGGCAGCAAGGCCAGACGTTTCTGCTCCTTGACCAGCGTGACCAGCTCGGAGAGAGGGAAGTAGCCACTACGTACATCGATGCCGAGATTGACGTACGATGAGAAGTTCCTGAGCGTTCGGCTGGGATAGAACGCACGAAGGTTGATAGGCACGCTGACCTTCAGCACATTGGAACGGCGTCGGTCGCTGTCCTTGCCATGCAGGTCCTGCAGGGCGTGAAGCATCATGGCCGTCAGCAGTTCGGTGGCCGAACAGCCAAAGCGCTTGCAGACGGGCAGGAACTGCTCTGTTTCCAGTACGACACGCACGTCGCGAAGTCCGCCGAAAGGCAGCTTACGGCCTTTGATGTGATAGGCGTCGTCGTTCTTCTCCAGCGCTCCGCTCCGCCCGGAGAAAATGGTCTTGAAGCTATCCTCGAACTCTTCTTTTGCGGGTGTATCCGACGGGTTCAGCACGAGCCAGTTATAGTCGATGGTTATGCCGTAGCGCAAGCGGAGGTACTCGCCGGTGAGCGTCATCAGGAACACCTCGCCGCCGTAGCCGTCGCCCAAGGCATGGAAGACGTCGAGAACGATGCGGTTACCGTCGGCGCTGACGCGATAGAGAAAGCCGCGGTTGTCGCGGAAGTGGAAATGGTTGAGCGGAGCCAACGGCATCAGCTGGGGCGTCTTGTCCAGACGGCTGAGGTGCCACCAGAACGTGCCGCTCTTCAGTCCGCAACGGAATGTGGGGATGCGCTCCGTCACCGTTTCGAGCGCCTGCTGCAGCAGGACCGGATCAACGTGGTCGGAGAGCGTTACAAAAATACGGTATAAGGAAGCATAATATTTGCTCAGCGATGCGGGATAGATATTCGCAGCATTGTCAATCCGCATCCGCGAAGGTACTTCCAGTTTCGATACTCTTTTCATACTTGTGCGTTTTTTTCGAATTGCGCTGCAAAGTTACGGCTATCTTTCCAATTGGGGCGAAAATCGGGGTATAAGCCCGTTTTTTGGGACGAAAAA
>JAILEU010000053.1 GCA_024697785.1 Bacteroidaceae bacterium
ACTTCAGATACCCACATAAACGGACGGGCGCCCCACTTCATCCGGGTGGCATCACTCCTTCTGCTCGTCGGAGCCGTCGTCACGTCATGCTACAAGCTCATCCGCACCTACGTGCCCACAGAGGTGGTAGGGACGGAGACCTTCGAGGCCCGTATGGTGGTGACCGACGACGGTTCATCGACCCAGAACGCCGTAACCGACTGGTCCGTAGCGGCCGTCCGCGTACCCGAAGGATGGACGGTTGCCGTCCCCAGAGGCTGTCACCAGCAGTATGCCGAGGACTGGGTCTATTATAGCGACGGCACAAAAGTCAACAGCAAACAAAACATGTCCTACAACGCCCACATGTCCGACATCTACAACGCCGGAGCCCCTAAGAAGGGATACAAGTGGTGGGCATTCGTCACGGACAAAAGAGTCCCGAAGCACATGGCGTCGTGCTGGCGCAACGGCTGCGACAGCATCGCCATCACCTTCCTGATCACCCCCGACGGCGTGCCGGGTACCTACCACATCGACTTCATCGCCGGCGACGAAGAGGACGAACAGGGCGTAGGGAAATACAACAGCTACAGCGAGGCAAAGGGTACGCGCCTGTTCCACGCCGCTACCGTCTCCTCCTTCTCCGAAGGGAAAAGGCCTGACAACGCCGCCCCCGGGCTCTCGCGTACCATCGTCGTCAAAGAGGCTTCAGGCATCCTGCCACAGAGGAACACGGAGTCGTTGTCGCGACGGAACCCCGACGCCATCTTCACCCTCGACGGACGCCTGCTGCGCATCGGCTCGTCCACCGACGACCTCGCCCCCGGCATCTACCTCGTGGGCGGAGAGAAAATCATCGTCCAGTAAGCCATCAAGCATTTCAAAACTCATTCTTTCACCATGAAAAGATTCTTCACCCTCTGCCTTGTGCTTGCGGCTGTGGCAGCCGCCCACGCCAAGAGCATCATCGTCATCGTCAACGACACACGCTATCAGACGGTTACGGGCTTCGGCGCCGCCTGCTGCGACGGCGCCATGTGCCCCTTCGGCTCGGACACACAGCCCGTCAAACTGCTCTACGGCCCGACGTCGCCCATCGGGCTGAACATCATGCGCATGGAGATCTCGCCCAACTTCATCGGCGACGTCGTCGTCCCTGAGTGGAACAACTGGGACTCGCCCTACGACTGGAAGGGCTCCCTGCCGTCGGCCAAGATTGTCAAACAGCGTGGCGGCATCGTCTTCGGGACGCCCTGGTCGCCCCCCGGGGATTACAAGACCAACGGCACGGCCCAGGGCGGCAACGCCGACGACCAGGGCAACCAGCGAGGCGAGCTGCGCGAGGACTGCTACGAGAAGTTCTTCCCCTGGCTGAACACGTTCCTGGAGTACATGAAGAAAAACGGCGTCGACGTCGATGCCGTGTCCATTCAGAACGAGCCCGACTGGTGGGTCAACTACTCAGGCTGCCTCTACACGCCTCAGCAGCAGTACAACCTCGTCAAGAACTACGCCCACATGCTCGACCGCGAAAAATACAAGGGCGTGCGCCTCATCAGCGCCGAGCCGCTGGGCTTCGACCCCAAGTACTCCGACATGCTGATGCGGAACGAGGATACGCGCAACCAGATTGACATCATCGCGGGCCACCTCTACGGCCACCCGCCATTGGGGAACATGAAGAGTGCCGCCGTCCTGGCCGCTAAGTACGGCAAGGAGGTCTGGATGACCGAACACTCCGTGACAGACAACATCAACCGCCTGCCCAACTGGCACGAGCAGCTGCTCTTCGCCGAGGAGCTCAACGAATGTATGCTGGCAGGCTGCACGGGCTATATATATTGGTACATGCGCGCGCATTGGGCCTTCGTCGGCACGGGCGAGACGAAGTACAACCCCGGCAACACGAAAAACAAACTGCTGCCCCGCGCCTACGTCATGTCACACTTCTCGAAACACGTCACCGGCGCCACCCGCCTCGGCACCCAGTCGAACGTCGCCGCCGCCACCAACGCCAACTTCGAGAGCTCGGCCTACATCAAGGGCGACTCGCTCATCGTCATGGCCATCGACACAACCAAGACCGGCAACCCCCTGAAGCTCATACTGCCCTACAAAGTGAAGAGCGGCACGCTCCTTCAGTCGACGGCCAACGACGCCCTCTGCCAGGAAATTCCCCTGGAGATTAACGAGCCCATCGAGGAGCTGACGTACACCATGCCCCCGCGCAGCCTCAACACATTCATCTTCACGATTGACGACGGCACCTCCATCGGCCGTCCTCAGACAGACGAGCCAAAGCAGCCAAAGAACAACATCTACTACGACCTGCACGGACGAATGTTGGCCTCACCCGAGGGCCTCTGCATCGAAAAGCGTCCCGACGGCTCAACCCGCAAGGTGTTCATCGGCAACTAAGCCCCATCGGCCCCGCAGGGAAGCCATTCGTGCTTTTTTTGTAGGAGTAAAAATTAATTCCAAGCGCTTGGATCTCCAGTTTCAGGCAGTTGAAACTGACAATCCAAGCGCTTGGAATTGTCATTAGAAGGCTTCGATGTAGCGTGTGCTCGTGCCCTACTTCACTTTCCAGACGTTCAGCACGATGCCGTAGGCCGTAGGTGCGCCGGGGGCGCAGACGAAAAGGGCGTTGTTGAGCCAGGCGTAACGGCTGTCAACCGGAGCCTCGAAGCGCGGGGCTGCCTTGAAGTAGTACGTCGGCTGCCCATGCTCGTCCATCCCGTTGTAGATAATGCCCTGGTTGCGCACGTGGATGTTCACTCCGTCGTCGGTACGGATGGAGTAGATGGCCTCCAGCGTGGTACGCGAGCCGTCGAGGCTGGCCAGCTGATAGTCGGCTCCGCCGCCGATGATGGTTCCACGCAGCAGCGGTCCGGCAAAGGTTCCGCCCGCGATGGGCACCACGTAGCGGTTGCCCTGCGGCGTCGCCCCCACGCCGTATGCCTCGCCGAGCGCCACACGCAGCTGCATCACGAACTCCGTCTTCACGACATCGTCGGCAGGCCACGGACCGTCGTCGGCCACGCGGGAAGCGGAATCGGGCTGCGCCACCACGGCGGCACAGCCCATCATCCAGCATAATACGATTAAAATCCGTTTCACAATCGTAACGATGTTTAGCGGCGTACGGACTTCACGGCCGTACGGCTGCCGTCGGCATACTCCGTCACGACGATGTAGAGGCCGCGGACAGCTCCGGTGGCCTCCTTGCCGTCCATGCCATAGTAGCGGCGGGACGTTACGACAGGCTCCACGGCGGCATTATCCACATGGGCGCCGTCGCCATAATAGTAATAGGTGACGGAAGTGGTATCCTCGGTATACATGCCGAAGAAGTCAATATGCATTGTGGTGATGGACTTCGTGGGCAGTCCCTGAGCGTTGTACTCGTAGGTGAAGGTTCCGGAGCCCATCTCAATCAATTCGCCGCCGCCCATGTTGTATAAAAGCTTCATCGAAACAGGCATGCCGTTGGCGTCGAAGGTGATTTCGGAAACCGACGCCAGTTCGAACTCGCCCGTCTCCTCGTTCTGCTCGTATTCCTCCTCGCGATAGGGCAGGCCCTGAGCGTTGACGTAGATGACGGAGTAGGAGCTCGGCATCCATCCCGATTCGCTGGAATAGGTGGTGGTGGTAACCTTGTCGCCTTCGAAGGTGGTGGTGGACTTTTCGGTGCACTCCCAGTTTTCGCCGTCCCATGACTCTTCGACCTCCGCCGTGACACGGCCCTGCTCGTCGTAAATATATTCGGTACGGCTGCTGTTGTAGAGGTTTTCGCCATCGATGGTCTGCGTCAGCTCATACACAACGTTTCCGGCATCATCGTAGGTGTAGGTGACGCGCGTCAGCTGCGTGCCCCCCCATTCAGAGTGATTTTCCATCGTCTTATAGACGAGCACGTCGCCGTTGTAGGTATTCGTGGTTTTGGCCGTGAGTTTCCATGAGCCTTCTGCCCAGTCATACTCTGCCTCGGTAACGACGCGTTTCTTGTTGTCGTAGGTGAAAGCGTTCTTGGTGTTAGGCACCAATTCTCCGGCATCGTTCGTATCCCAGGTGACAATACTGTCGGGACAAGCAGCCATGATGTCCTCTTCGCCGATGCGTTGGGGCTTCTG
>JAILEU010000075.1 GCA_024697785.1 Bacteroidaceae bacterium
TTGTCATATCAGCATTTCTTTCGGCATCTTGTCCACATCGCTGTCTCGACGTAGCTCGCTACGCCTTCGGCATCGATGAGAACAATCTGCTCGAAACAAATACTAATCTGACATAAATCCTAACGACCGATTTGGGTTCAAAAACGCACTACGTTTCATTTAAAAAGTAAAACTTTCTGCCACAAATGCACTACGTTTTCAAAAAAATTGACTACGTTTTCGAATTGTTTTGACTACGTTTTCGAGCGTTTTTAAGGGTCACCTGTAAATTCCTGTGTTAGCATGAACCAAAACCCACAAAACCCTTGTTTGTACTGCATGCTCTTGCGAGCATTTGTCTGTAGTTTCAAGCAAGCCCTGTTTATGAAAGCATAACCATTCCTTGCCTGAAACCACAGACAGCCTTCGGCCCCAGCAGTACAACCAAGAAAAACCGTGAAAAAACGAAAGCAGAGTCAAGCTTGCTTGAACCGACGCCAAACCGAGAGCCATCAAGCTTGCTTGAACCGACGCCAAGATGAGAGCCATCAAGCTTGCTTGAATGGCCGAGGCGCGAAGGAGGAAGATGAAGTCGATGGCCGAGGTGCGAAGGAGGAAGAGCGAAGCTCAACTATGCTGAGCTGCATCCTGCTTTGCAGCTCTGTCCTGTGTGCTAACGGTTTTCTAGCGATAGCGGGGTTTTTCTTTTGCTCTGGTATCATCCAAATGGATGATGTTATGGCTGTAGGCTTTTATCTGTAAGCTGGCTTACAAGGAAAAGCCTATAGTCATAATATCTGAGACAACGTCTCTGAACAGAGCAAAAGGGTTTTGCTGGTTTTGGTTCATGCTAACACAGGAATTTACAGGTGATCCGTTTTTAACTCCCATTTTTACTTCCGAAAGTTGAGTAATTGATAATTGACAATTGATAATTTTCCATTGTCCATTTGAAAAACGATCTTTGATAGAAGTGGTGGAACGTTGGGCAGAGGAGATGCGTTTCTGGTAAATGACGCCGTCGTTTCTGGCGTCGTTAAACGTTAAACGCTAAACGGGAATTCCTAATTGCGCCGAGGGCGCTTGTCCGCTACGTGAATGAGAGATGTGGAATTCAAAAGCATCATTTGGTTTTTCGGATAAAAAGCGCTACTTTTGTCGGCAAATCCATGAAAAGATATGAGCAGCCGAAGAGATTTCATCAGACAGATGGCGGGGGCGGGAGCCCTCATCGCCACCTCGAGCCTGCCCAGCTGGGCCGAGCCCCTGACGCAGGCTATGCCCCACCCGACAGGCGTACGGACTGGCGAAGGGAACGGCTGGGCGGGGGGAAGGCCAGAAGACGACCCCGCCGTATTCCCCAAGCGAGGACAGTACGAACGGCTCTCGTTGAGCTACGCCACCGTAGAGATTGGGCTGGAGAAGCCGTTTTCAGTCCTCCACCTCTCCGACACGCACCTCACGGCGGCCTACGACCACGAGAACGAGAAAAAGCAGAAGCTACGCGAGACCCGCACCACCACCTTCGGCGGACGGCAGGAGGAGGCGCTACGCGATGCCCTGGCCTGGGCCAAACAGCACGTGGACTACATCGTCCATACGGGCGACCTCATCGACTGGCAGAGCGAGGCTAACTTCGACCTCGTGCGGCGCTACTTCGGCGAGGCCTTCATCGGCACCATGGGCAACCACGAGTTCAGCACCGACATGTGGCTGAGTGAGCCGAAGGAGGAGAGGAACGAGGCTTACAAGAACAACACCCGCCAGCTGCTGCAGGAGGTCTATCCCTTCAACATCACGTTCCAGAGCCAGGTGGCGAACGGCGTGAACTTCGTGACACTCGACGACGTCTATGGCTACGTGACGGAAGCTCAGGTGGAGCTGTTCCTGAACGAGGTGAGGCGCGGGATGCCCATCGTGCTGTGCATGCACGTGCCGTTCTTCACGGACAACCTCTGGCGGGCGACGGGGCGGTTCTGGAACGGCAAGGGACCTCTGACGACGGGCGACCTGCCGCCGAGGAACGGCGCCTACCAGCTGCAACGCGAGGACGCCGTCACCCGCGACTTCATCCAGTACCTGCGCGGCGAGCCGCTGCTCCGCTGCATACTGGCGGGGCACGAGCACATCACCGTCGAGGACCAGTTCTCGCCCACCTGCCGCGAGTACCTGGTGGCCGGGAACTTCCTATTCCACGGACGGGAAGTGATGTTTATTTGACAAGTTAAGAGTCAAGAAAAAAGTCAAGCACCCGGATTTCGTTTCACTACGAATTTTACGAATTACACGAATTTCGTTTCGTATCAACTTTCAGAAGTTTATGAGAGTGCCTCTTCGAGGCAGAAAAGAAGCATAATCAATCTGACACAAGATTCGCAAGTAAAAAAAACGAGCCCAGACGGCGATGAGCGCCCTGAAGGGGCAGAAAGCCACTAGCCCAGGGCAACGCCCTGGGTATATTAAGGAGCACACATCTTTCTTCGCCCTGAAAGGGCAAAAGCATTGTTATTGAGGGCTTTTGCCCTTTCAGGGCGAAAGTCACCTTTGCCGCCTACACCCAGGGCGTTGCCCTGGGCTATATGCTCCATGCCCCTTCGGGGCGTTCCTCTCTGGTACAATTTCATATTTGCGAAACTTATAATAATCAATTATCAATTACCAATTATCAATTAAGAAGGATTGGGCTGCGCTCAATCCTTCTTTTTGTAGCATTGTAGCATTGTAGCATTGTAGCATTTTCGGGGTTAGTCTTCTATGCCGATGGGGGCGATGGCGTCGTGGAAGTCTGGTCAATGTTCCAGTGAAGTCTACGAGTCAACGAGTCTACTGGTCGAAAAGGTCGAAAGGTCGAAAGGTCGAAAAGATTTACGATTTGACGATTTACTATTAACTATTTATTTTTTTTCTTCTTTTTGTTTGAACTTTGAACAATAAGCTCTACATTTGCAACGACTTTGAGCGAAAAGCCCTTCGTATTTGGTGTTATGTAGAAGTGTGAGAAAAGGGCTTTTGACTAAAGTTGAGAACGAAAAGGAATAATAGTTAAAAAAGGACAACCAATGAGAAAAACACTTCTACGTTTCTCACTCTCCCTGTTTTCCCTGATGCTTGCTGCTTGCGTGAACGAAGAGATCGACACAAAGGGCACCATTGCAGGCATCATCACAGATGCCGTTAACAGTACCCCCCTAAAAGACGCGTCCGTCACCCTCAATCCTTCCGGACGAACCTATACTACCGGTGCTGACGGACGCTATGAGTTCAAGGACATCGATTTCGGCAGTTATACCGTAGCTGTCAGAAAGACAAACTATGTCTCCGACGAACGCTCTGTTGAGGTACGTGTGGCTGAGACATCCAACCTTGATTTCCAGTTGAAGCCTGCCAATTCGCAGTTGGAAGTCGTGCAGAAGACGCTTGATTTCGGGGAGGAGGCGACGAGCCTGTCCCTCGACATTAAGAACTCGGGTTATGCCGAACTGACATGGCAGCTCACGGAGAATATCACGTGGCTCACTTGTAATCCCACGTCGGGTGCCGTAGAATCAGGGAAACAGCAGGCGGTCGTAGTCATGGTTGACCGCTCCGGCCTTGAACCGCGAAGTTATAGCGAGAACATTACTATTACCAGCAACGGCGGAAGTGCCACCGTGCAGGTGGGGCTTACCGTCCAGGGCATTCAGGTCAAGGCTTCTCCCGAACAACTGGATTTCGGTGCCACCACCACATCACTTACCCTCACACTCACCAATAAGGGCTCGAGTAGTGTCAACTATACGCTCACACCCTCCAACGACTGGATTATCCCCTCTGTCACCAGCGGCATCTTTACCTATTCGACTGACGTTACGATAACGGTCAACCGTGCCGGAATGTCCGAAGGCGATTACTCGGGTTCGCTCCAGTTGAGGGTCAACGACCGTACACTCGACATTCCTGTCAGTATGCACATCGCCCGTCGTGAACTTCCCACCGTCAATTTGACCCTTGTTGCGGAAGTTACGACCCTGGCGGCAACGTTCAAGGGAGCCGTAGTCAGCATCGGCAGTTCCCGCATCAGCCGTCACGGCTTCTGCTGGAGCACGACAGAGGAACCGGAGATAGAAAAAGATGCCTTCTGCAACCTTGGCGACTGCACGTCGCCCAAGGACTTCTCCTATGGTGCCGCCAACCTTATTCCCGACACCCGCTACTACGTCCGTGCCTACGCTGAGAATGACGAGGGAGTTAATTATAGCGGTTCGATGACCTTCAAGACGCTCAGCCTGCCCGAGGCCCCGACGATTGAAACGGGCTCTGCTTCTAATATTCTGACGAACGAAGCGCGCGTGTCGGGCACCATCGTCAAGGTGGGCAATGATGCAGGTATTATCCAATACGGGCACGTCTGGGATACGAAAACCGATCCTACAACGGCCTCCTATCGTACGGAACTGGGCGCAACGAAGGCTACAGGCCCTTACACCTCCACGCTAACCGACCTAAAGCCCAACGTCACCTATTATGTCCGTGCCTACGCCACCAACGCTATCGGCACTTCTTATGGCGAAGAAATCACCTTCACCACCATCCCCGACGTGGTCAAGTTGACTACATTAGCGGCAACGGACATCACGCACAACGAGGCTACTCTGGGCGGCAGCATTTCCGATACAGGAGGCAACGCTATCACCGAGCGGGGTGTCTGCTTCGGCACCGAAGCCAACCCCACACTGTCCGGCACACATGCTGCATCGTCATCAACCGCCGACCGTTTCACCGTCCGCCTGACGGAACTTACACCCCGCACCACCTATCATGCCCGTGCTTATGTGACCACTGAGGCAGGAACCACCTATTATGGTGACGACATCACTTTCACAACCACCTATGAGATATTCCCCGGCGAGGTCGGTGCGACGACAGTCTCTGCTTTCGGAACGACTTTCGCCACGTTCAACAGCACCATTGTAAGCAGTGGTAACGGCACCGTCAGCGACTGCGGCTTTGTCTATGCCCTGGCCTCCGGTCCTACCTTGAATCAAGGCACTAAACTCAGTTGTGGAGAGCGACAGTCAGGCGACTTCTCTTCCACCGCTACCAATCTGAAAGAGAACACCACCTATTATGTCCGAGCCTACATCACCAATGATAAGGGAACAGCCTACGGCGACGAGACCTCCTTTACCACGCTGGCGATTACGGTTCCCAAGCTGTCTTCTGTCACAGTTTCAGACGTTACCGCCAGCGCCGCCATCTTTGAGGCACAAGTGGTGGATTTCGGTAATGGCACACTCACGGATGCCGGCTTCGTCCTCGGCACGTCGCCCAATCCGGTGACCGATCATCGCCGCCTCTCCTGTGGCGCGACTTCCGATCTTTCTGCGACAGCCAGCGGCCTGCAACGTGCTACCACCTATTATGTACGCGCATACGCAATCAATGAGAAGGGGACGGCTTACGGCGAGCAGCAGACCTTCACGACACCCGCCGAGGCCGTCAGCCTGACGACATCTGGCGCTACCGATGTCACTCATAACGCAGCTACCCTCGGAGGCAGCATTTCCGATGACGGAGGGAACAATATAGCCGAACGTGGCGTGTGCTACGGCACAAGTGCCAATCCCGACATCAACGGCATGCACACGCCCTCTTCCTCCACCGACGACCGCTTCACCGTCCGCCTGACGAATCTCTCCGAACGGACTGAATATCACGCCCGTGCCTATACTACCACGAAAGAAGGCACTACCTATTACGGCAATGACGTCACCTTTACCACCACCCATGAGATTCATCCTGGACAAACGTCAAAGACAACCATCTCAGCCATTGGCACCACCACCGCCACGTTCCAAAGCACCATCACCAGCGATGGCTCCGGCACCGTCAGCGACTGCGGCTTCGTCTTTGCCCGGACCCCGTCGCCGACGACAGAAAGCGGCACCGTCCTCAGCTGTGGAGCAAAGCAGACAGGCACCTTTACCACGACGGCCAACGACCTGCGCGACAACACCACCTACTACGTCCGTTCGTACGTCACCAACCAAGCCGGCACATCCTATGGTGAGGAAGTCAACTTCGCAACACTCGAAATCGTGAAGCCTACCCTGTCAGAGGTGACCGTCAATAAGGTGACCTATCAATCGGTCTCGTTGACGGCAACCGTCCTTTCGGCAGGAAACGGCACTATCCTCGAAGCTGGATTCGTTTACTCCACATCGTCCTCTCCCGACATGAACAGCACGAAAGTAGTCTGCGCAAGCTCGCCGACTCTCTCTGCAAGGATATCCGGCCTGGCGGCAGAGACGACCTATCATGTACGGGCCTTTGCAACGAACGAGAAAGGAACCACGCTGGGCGAAGTCGTGACATTCACCACTGAGAAAGACCCTGGCGGCAACGACGTGTCGTTAGACGACTATGACGATGATAATGACTGGGACAATTAAAACCGACAAAACAACATGAAAAAGATACGAACCTATATAAAGCATTGTTTGTTGGCATCCGTGGCGGCTATCCTTTCGATAGCCTGCACACACGACACGGAAGGATCTTCTGACGGAGATTTGCAAACCCCGACCGACCGTTTTACCTATAGGCTGAGCCTGCATGCCGACGTCGAGGGCTACGGGAACAACGCCACACGTTCCGCATACACATGGCCCGACGGCGCCAGCCTCTACCTACAATTCAACGTGGGGAACAGCTGCATTAGCGGGACAGCCGTCTATAACCAGGCGGCCGACGAGTGGACGATGACAACAAGCACAGCCATCGGCAGCGACACTGACGGTGACTGCGAAGCCTACTATTTCCTGAATGAGACGTCGGGCACAACAGCAAACCAGATAAAGCTTGGGGCAACGGCAGCCATCTATCAGGACACTTTGGGCAGTTTCTACATGACCGAAGACGACGTGATGATTGTCAAACTCGCGCTGACACCCAGGACGGGCCGTATCAGGTTCAAGGGTAAGCCAGGCACCACCTATGTTGTCTCCGGTTTAAGCTGCTATACCGCCTATGACATAAAAGAGAACCGCTTCACACAGGAAAAGACCACCCTGAGTATACGTACTGACGCATCCGGTGACACAGATTATCATTACCTCTTCTTCACTGATGCAACGCAACGGCAGATGGTGGTGCGTGGCGAGGGCAAGGGAGCTTACCTGCGCAATTTCAATCCCGAGGTACTGGCTACGGGGAAAAGCGGTTTTATCAGGCTGCCCTCAGCCGGCGATGTCCCGACCCATTGGACACTTGTCAACACCGACAATCTTGAAGCGATAACACTACCCTCCGTATCGGCCGTCACGGTCAGTAAGCTGCGTAGCCATTATGCGACGGCCGAAGCCGCCGTGACGGATCTGGGCAATGGAACGATTATCGAGACAGGTCTCATATATTCTACCGACAGTAACCTTACCGAGGCGAATGGAATAAAGGTGGAATGTGGACGGTCAGCAACCCTCTCGGCCCGCCTGTCGGGTCTGAATGCCCAGACCACCTACTTCATTCTAGCTTATGCTCGGAACGAATGTGGAACGGTGTTGGGCAGTGCAGTAAGTTTTACGACACTCTCCGAAGAAGAAGACGGTTCGTCGTTCGGCAAGGAAGGTTATGGCGATGACGATGACCTGAATGACGACAACACGATCGGCGGCGACATCGGCAAGGACGGCTATGGCGACGACGACAACCTGAATGACAGCCATTCGGCCGGCGGCAATATCGGCAAGGACGACTATGGCGACGACGACAACCTGAATGACAGTCATTCGGCTGGTGGCGGCATCGATAAGTCGGGATTTGACGACGATGAAAATTGGAATTAAAGCAGAAAACAAATAAAACAATCAAATAAAAAATACAGTTATGAAAAAGTTTATCTATCTCACGTCATTCGTAGTAATGACAATGATGTCGGCATCGTGTTCCAACGATGTGGAGGATGATGTTATTCCTCCCCAGCAAGAGCGTAAAGTCTTCAAGACGAACATGATGCTCAACGGCGACAAGCCCACGTTTGAAGAAAAGGCCACACGTGCTGCAGAAGACTGGGAAGACGGTTCCAAGATCTATCTGCAGTTCGCTGTCGGCAAAAGCCGTGTTAGCGGTATGGCGAGCTACGATGCCTCACGTTCGCAGTGGACCGTCGAGCTCTACGGTGCGCTGAACGCAACAAACGACGGAGCATGCGAGGCTTACTATTTCGAGAACCCAGGTTCGGTTACCTACAGCAGCGTGACACTGAACAAGACCACAGCTATTTATGCCGACAAGAAAGCTTCTTATGCCTTCGAAGACAACACGGTAACCGTAAACGCCAGCCTGAAGCCCATGACGGGACGCATCCGAATGAAAGGTTCGGCAAACCAGTCGTTCATCACTGAGGGAATCACGTTCTACGGCAGCTATAATCTGGATGACAACCTGTTCATCAAGGGTGATACGGCTTTCAAGGCTACCGTTGCTAAGAGCGGATACTCCGACTACTTCTACGGGTTCTTCGCCGATGAAGAAAACCGCAAACTGACCTTCCACGACAGGGCCAATAACGTGTCGTTCGAACGTGTCATGGGCGATAACGCCTTAGCCGAGGGACGAAGCGGATTCATAGACATCCCCACTCCTACCAACCGCAGCGGATGGACAGCCGTGAGGTATAAGGACTACACCGTAGAAGGTGTCACCTTCCGTATGATGAAGGTGTTCAACGGCACCAAAGACATCACCGGCGACTACTTCTACATCGGAGAGACGGAAGTGACACAAGAGCTATGGGAGGCTGTCATGCAGACGAACCCATCGGAAGTGCTAGGTGAAAAATATCCCGTCACAAACGTCACAAGAGACGACTGTCTGAGCTTCATCGAAAAGTTAAATTCGAAGACCGGAGGACGCTTTACTTTACCATATATTAATGAATGGATCTTTGCCGCAATAGGAGGCAATCTAACAAAAGGATACACTTATTGTGGTAGCAACACAGCTGCCGATGTCTCTTGGTACAGTCTAAACAGTTCCGGAACACCGCACGAGGTTAAACTGAGACAACCGAACGAGCTAGGTCTGTACGATATGGGAGGCAATGTGGCAGAATGGACAAACAACTATTTAACGCATACATATAATACTTATTATTCTTATAAATACGTGGGAGGTTATTACTCATCTGAGGCATCAAAAATTATACCCACCTCTGAGAGTTATTTAGGAGGGAAAAATATTAATTTGAGTATAGCTTCTTCAAGTGAAAAAAGTGTAGAAATAGGATTCCGCCTAATATGTGAGGAAACATCCCTAACTATATCTAAATAGAATAGGATGAAACGATACCTTTTAGTCATTCTTTCCCTTGCTTTTGCCTTCATGGCACAAGCTGGGAATGGGCAAAAGCCGCAGTGGGTGCAGAAGGGTGAGCAGTCGCTAAACAGTATGCGCAGCACGGATGCGTATGAATTTAAGATTGTGGTCTCGCAAGGCCGTAGTCTCGCCAATCTGAAGGACAACCGTCTGAATGCTCTGGCGGACTATGTAGGCAAGCAGAACCAAATCACGGGCCAGGCGGTCAGCGAAGCGGTGAGCGAGCAGACGAACGGCGACTATAACGAGAAGGAGACCTTCCGCATGGTGTTCAAGAACGAGTTCAGCACGGATGTATTCTACGCTACGCTGGTGGATGATTATTGGGAACAATCCAAAGATGGGGAATATACCTACTGGGCGCTGTTTGCCGTATCGTCGAAAGCTGTCCCAACGACATTCGACCGTTTCAGCACCTCGACATCCTATGGAGCAGCGCCAGTGGCCATGTCTGTTATCCCTGGCGTAGGACAGTTCTATAAAGGACAGAAAACAAAGGGACTCGTCATGATGGGCGGAGCTGCCGTAGGAGCTGGGGCAATTGTCTTTTGCGAAAGTCATCGGGCTGCCTATATGAGCCTCGCCCACTCGCAACCCCGTTTTGCTCAGACATACAAGACAAAGGCTGACAACTTTGCCATCGGCCGCAACGTAGCCATCGGAGCCACAGCTGCGCTTTGTGTCTATAGCATCATTGATGCCGCTGTCACCCCAGGAGTCCGCCGTGTAAAGGTCACCCCCACGTCTTTGACCGTGACGTTTTAAACCCAAATCGGTCGTTAGGATTTATGTCAGATTAGTATTTGTTTCGAGCAGATTGTTCAAATCGATGTCGAAGGCGTAGCGAGCTACGTCGAGACAGCGCTGTGGACAAGATGCCGAAAGAAATGCTGATAGGACATGAATAGACTGAAAAAGAATATTAAGAACAACAGTCGACCTAATGACCGATTTGGGTTAAAAGCTCTAAAGGGTCTACGTTATTTCGTCAGGGCGCGGTAGCGGGAGAGGGCTTCGGCGTAGGCGATCCGGCGGTCGGTGAGGGTGTTCTGGGCTGCACGGAGGGTTGTCGCGGCCTGCAGGAGCTCGGCGGTGGTGGCCATGCCGGCGGCATGGCTGCGCTCGGTCTGATGGAAGAGGGTCTGGGCGGTCTCCACGGAACGGGCGGCGACGGCGAGCTGCTGCCAGCAGACGGTGAGCTCCTCCCAGGCCTGGCTGACACGCAGCACGAGCTGCTCGGAGAGGTAGGCTTGCTGGTTCTCGGCCTGCTGGGCTTCGTAGCCGATGCGGCGCATCTTGCGCGTGGTGCGGGCCCAGTCGGTGAGGGGCACGCTGACGGAGGCGAACACCAGTCCGTTGCCGCGGGGATTGGTGCCCAGCATACGGCCGTAGCCGTAGGTGGCGCCTACGCCTACCTCGGGAAGGGCTTCGCCAAGGGCCATGCGGCGCTCCATCTGCTTGGCCTTCACCTGAAGCTGCAGGAGACGGGTCTCGCCGGCCTCGGCAGCGGCGTCGGCCTCGGGGACGTAGTAGTGGTCGGGCGACGCCAGGTCGGTGAGGCGGGTGGTGAGGACGGGCTGTGCGGCGGACGTGCGTGACGTGGCAACGCCGATGGTGTTGAGCAGGTCGCGGCGGGCGAGGCGCAGGCCGCTGGCGAGGCGCAGGCTGTCGCTGACAAGCTCGTCGCGGCGGAGCTGCACCTGCATGAGGTCGGAGGTCAGGGCGAGGCCGGCATCGACGGCGGAACGGACGTCGCGCATCAGCGTGTCGAGGAGCTGCATGCCGGCGTCGAGCACCTGCTGCTTGTCCTCGAGCGAGACCACAAGCCAGTATTTCTTCTCTACCTCGAGACGGTCGTCGCGACGGGCGACGGCGGACTTGAGCGTTGCGGCCTCGACGCCGAGCGCGGCAAGACGGTTACCGACTGCGATGCGCCCGCCGGCATAGAGGGGCTGGGTGAGGGTGAGGGCGGAGGTGTAGCCGTTCAGCAGCGTGGCGTAGGACGTGTTGATGCCGTAGAGGCGGCCTTCGGTCTCGAGATAGTAGCGGAGCAGGCCTGCGCCGTCGGAATGGCCGAGGACGTCGGACAGACCGATATCGACAAGGGGACGGTAGGCCTGGAAGGCAAGGGCACGGGCCGAGAGCGTGGGGAACCAGAGGGTGCGGGCCTCGCTGCGCTGGGCCTGCGCGGCAAGGATGTCGAGACGGGCGTTCTGCTGCACCACGCTGCCCTGTGACGCCAGCTCAAGGCAGTCGTCGAGCGAATAGGACTGGGCGGAGAGGAGAAAGGGACGGAGGAGAGGGAGGGCTATTAGTAATGAAGACTGAAGAATGGGCTTTAATGAAGAATGAAAAATGAAGAATGAAGAATAGATAGACTTGTGGAGGGGGGAGGGATTACAAATCCCTCTACTCGACGCGGCCGGATTACAAACCCGCCCGAACGGAAGGCGAAGCGTTCTTTTTTTCATTTTGCATTCTTGAAAAGCTGCCAGTACGAGACGGGCATGATGAGCACAATGAGACCGATGGAAAGGAGGGTGCCGAAGCAGATGACAACGCCCATGGGCTGCCATAGGAGGTCGCCGCGGACGACCATGGGCAGCACGCCGAGCGCGGTGGTGCACGAGGTGAGGAAGATGGGTGTCATGCGGCGCTTGCCGGCTTCCATGGCGGCGGTCCTGACGTCCACACCATGACGGAAGCGCTGTTCCTCGGCGTACTCGTACATCAGGATGCCGTTGCGCACGATGATGCCTACCAGGCTGATGAGTCCCAGCACGGCCGTCATGCCGAAGTCGAGGCGGAACACCCAGAGGCCGAACGACGCGCCGAACAGGCAGAGCATGCTCATCGCCATGGTCAGCACGGCCACCGACACCTTGCGGAAGTGGAACAGCAGGAAGACGAACAGCACGGCCACAGCGGCGATGAACGAGAGCACGATCATGGGGACGACGGCACGGTTCATGGTGGAGAGTCCGCCATAGACCACCTCTGCCCCCTCGGGCAGCATGGGCTGGACGCGCTGGCGGATGTACTGTCGCACCTTCTTCATGACGGCGGGCTGGCTCTGGCCGGACTTCATGTCGGCCCTGATGGTCACGGCGGTCACGCTGCTGAGCCGCCCCAGCTGGACGGGCTGCCAGTCGGGCCCGACGTCGGCCACCTGGCGCAGCGGCACGCTGACACCGGGCATGGCCGTGGGGATGAGCTGCGAGGCTATCGTCTCGTAGTCCATGCCCTCGCCTACCCCTTCGCTGTAGAGACAGACGGGCACCTTCGTGTCGCCCTCCCAGAACGTGGCGATGGGCTGTCCGCCGAACGACCCTGCCAGCGCCAGCGACAGCATGCCCTTGTTGACGCCCAGGCGCGAAGCCTCGTCGTCGCGCAGCGTCACCTCGACGGCGGGACGGAAATCGGCGCAGTCGCTGTGTACCCACTTCAGCTCGGAGGCGAGCGTCATCATATAGGCGCGGATGCTGTCGGCCGCGGGCACCAGCGCCTCGCGGTCGGCACCCCTCAGCGTAATCTCCACAGGGGCCTCGACGGCCTGGTAGTCCATCTGCTTGAAGCGGATGAGGGCATCGGGGAAGATGTGCTCGTAGTGGCCTTCGAACTTGCGCAGCAGGGCCTCGGTGGCCTGCGTCGAGGTGGTCTTGACGATGATCTGCGCCGTGGCCGACGAGGGGAGGATGGGCGTGTAGGTGGCATTGAAGCGCGGTGCGCCGGTGCCGGTGAAGGCGGTACACGACACCACGCGGGCGTCCTTCAGCATGAGCCGCTGCAACGAGTCGGCCAGCTGCTGCGTGCGGCCGATGCCTGCCCCGCCCTGCACCTCCATCTCGACCACGAAATGGTCGCGGGCAGCCAGCGGCATCATCTGGATGTTGGTGTGCAGGAACATCCACACGCCCAGCGCCACAGCCACCAGGCCCATGCCCAGCGTCAGCGCCGCATGGCGGAAGCAGAAGGCCTGCGCACGGGCATAGACGGTGTCGATGGCACGGAACAGACGGTGCTGCATGCGGCTGATGAGGTTCTGATGGGTGCTCGCGGCCTCGCCGATGAAATGGGTCTCGAAGATGGGGACGACGGTGACGGCATAGACGATGGACATCATCAGCGCAATGGCTATCACCCAGGGGAACAGCTTGATGAAGTCGCCCAGATAGCCGGTGATGATGTATTTGGCGGGGAAGAACATGAGGCTGATGGCGAGCGTGGCGGTGAAGGTGGGCACGAACAGCTCATTGGCGCTGGCACAGGCGGCATCGACACGTCCCAGCCCGCGTCCCAGCTTGTCCATATAGCCGTCCATGGTGATGATGGAGTCATCGACAATCATGCCCAGCACGACGATGAGCGAGGCCAGCGTCACGGTGTTGAGCTCCATGCCGGTGAAGAACATGACGGCCAGCGTCACAGCCGTGATGACGGGCAGGCCGGAGCTGGCGATGAGGGCCGACTTCAGCGGGAACAGCAGCAGCATGACGGCGATGACCACCAGCATGGAGATGACGAGGTCGGTGAGGAACGAGAACACCGAGTCCTCGACCACCCGCGGCTGGTCGCTGACACGGCTCATGACGATGCTCTCAGGCAGGTCGGCATTGAACGCGTCGAGCAGGCGGTCGACGTCGTGGCCGAAGCGGACGATGTTGTTGCCTGGCCGCATGACAATGTTCAGCACCAGGCACGTGTGGCCGCTGTAGGAGACGAACTGCTCGGGGGGCGCCACGCGGCGCTCGACGCGGGCGATGTCCTTCAGCCTGACCACGCCGCCGGCAGGGTCGCTCCACACAATCTTCTCGGCCACCTCGCGCTCGCTGCCCACGGTGCTGCGCACGTGGATGGGGGCATTGGTGTAGCCGGCATTGAACGTTCCGGCGGGGATGCCGAGGGCCGACGTCTGGTAGTCCACCATCAGCGTGGCGGGACTGAGGCCGTAGGCCGACATCCGCTCGCGGTCGACGGTGACGGCTATCTCCTCCTGCTGCGCCCCGAGGATGGAGACGCTGGCCAGCGCCGGCAGCGAGCGCAGCCGCTCAGAGAGGCGCTCGGCAACGGCCTGCAGCTCGCCGTAGCCCTTGTCGTCGCTCTCGATGGCAATGAGCATGGAGGTGACGCTGCTGAAGTCGTCAAGCACGGCCACGGCCAGCACGCCCGCAGGCAGCTGGGCACGGCGCGTCTGGAGGCCCAGCTTGATCTTGCTCCACACCTCGTCTTTTTTCTCCTGGCTGCACGTCAGGTCGGTATAGATATAGCAGATGCCGTCCTTGGTGACGCTGCGCAGGCTCTCACGGTCCACCTCCTCGTAGGCCATCAGCATCTCCTCGAGCGGCTTCGTCAGCTGTTCCTCCACCTCGGCCGCCGTGGCACCCGGATAGATGCCCGCCACAAGACCCTGCTTGATGACGAACGACGGGAACTCGTTCTTGTTCATCCGGACAAGGCCATACACGCCTGCCCCCACAAGCACCAGCACGGCGATGAGCACCAGCCGGTTCTGCTGGATGGAGGCACGCACCCACCCCGCAATGCCACCCTCAAGGCCTGTTTTCGAACGCTGAAGCATCTTTTAGAATTATATAATTAGAAAATTAGGAATTAGGAATTAGGAATTAGAAAATTAAAAAATTTGGAATTAGGAATTAGGAATTATCGTTTAACGTTTAATGTTTTACGAACACGGCCATCGGGTTCATGATTAACGGTTCATGATTAACGGTTAGCTGCTTGCGAAGCTATTTATACTTCATTTAAGTTTCGAAAGTTAAAAAACGGTTCAAGACTGCGATGAGCGCCCTGAAAGGGCAGAAAGCCACCAGCCCAGGGCAACGCCCTGGGTTTATTCGGGCACACATCATTCCGCGCCCTGAAAGGGCAAAAGCTTTCCATTCAGAGGGGAACATAAAAGCAGCAGCCATGTGTTGTAAAGCTTTTGCCCCTTCAGGGCGAAAGTTACTTTGGCCGTTTGTACCCAGGGCGTTGCCCTGGGCTGGGTGCTCATTGCCCCTTCGGGGCGCTCCTCTCTGGTACGATTTCATACTTCCGAAACTTGAAATTCTTCATTTTTCATTCTTCATTTTTCATTCTACAGACGCCGCGGCAGCCATCGGGTTCGTTTTAGTTCAACGTTTTAGTTCTAATTTCACCTTCATCCCGGTGGAGACTTTCTGCGAGCCGTTCACGATGACCCTCTCGCCTGCCTTCAGGCCCGACGTCACCACCACGTCGTGACCCGAGAAGCCATCGACGGTGATATGGCGCTTGCCGACGATGCCGACGCTGTCGGCCGTCCAGACGTAGCGTCCCTCGCGGTCGGTCATCACCGCCGAGGCTGGCAGCAGCACGCCGTCGGCCGCACCACCCATGGCAACGCCGACCTTGCATATCATGCCGGGCATGAGGCCGTCCACCTCGGGCAGGCCGCCCAGCGTGCAGTCGTAGCTGTGCGAGAGCGCCGAGCCCATCACACCCTTCACGGTCAGCACGGCGGGAAACGAGGCGGCGATAGCCGGAACGGTCACCGTGGCGCTGTCGCCCACGTGGAGCGACGCCAGCTCGCCCTCAGGCACGGCAAACGTCACCTCCATCCGCCCTACATCCACCAGACGGACAAGGGGGGCGAGGGGGCTCACCTGGGTGCCCTGATGGGCCAGCACCTCGCTCACCGTCGCGGCATAGGGGGCACGGACGATGCACTCGTCGAGCGCACTGCGCGCCGCCTGCTCGGACGAGCGGGCCTTCTCCAGCTGCGTCTTCACCTCCATGTATTTCTGCTCGGTGATGCTGCCGCTGTCGTACACCTTCTCGACGCGCGCAAAGCCGTCCTCGGCCTGGCGGAGCGTGCTGGCAGCCATGTCGTAAGCCGCCTGCAGCGCCTCGTTCTTCACCTCGGCCAGGATGTCGCCCCGTCCGACGCGCTGTCCCTCGCGCACCCGCAGCGAGACGAGCGTCCCGCCATGGGGCAGGGTGACAAGGGTGCTGCGGGCAGGCTCCACGCGTCCCACATAGCGGTTCAGCTGTCCGCCGGCAGCGGGACGGACAGTCGTCACGTCCACCTGCACGGGCTCGGGATGGGTGCCGCGACGGGCAGCAATGGCCTGTCCGATGCGGCCCTCAAGCCTGCTCACAGCCGCCGGCTCGTGGCCATGCTGGCAGGATGAGAACAGGAATAAAAGAAGAAGAAATAATAATGATTTTTTCATTTAATTACCAGAGGCGTTAGGCGCCTTTGGCGCTGGTGGGCAATAGACAATGTACAATGGATAATTATCAATTACAAAATTATCAACCAGCGCCAAAGGCGCCAAACGTGTTCGTTAAACTTGAAACCTGAAACTTGAAACCTGAAACTTGAAACTTGAAACCTGAAACCTGAAACCTTAATATATTTAATTGCGCGAAGCGCTACACTGCACCTTACTCTCCAGAATGGTCATCTGGGTGGGCGTGCCGGTGATGTCCGTGATGAACGTGCCCCGATAGTCGAGGTCAATCAGCAGCAGGTCGTCGGTGCGCCGTCCGCTTCCGGTGACGTCCACCGTGCCTCCGCCCAGCGACTCCTCACCGTCCGTCAGCTGCATGGTCTTTCGGCCGCCGGCGCTGAGCGTCAGGGTGTTGTCAGCCGCCTTGGCCGTCAGCGTGCAGGCATCGCCCATCAGCGCGTTGAAGGACAGCATCAGCTCGCCCCCCTCGGCCTCCACGATGCTCAGGGAGCCAGACTCGGGTTTGAGCGCCAGCCAGAGGTCGCTCAGGCTGACGCCGCAGAGCGCCGAGCAGGCATCGACAGCCGTCACCGTCGAGTCGGTCAGCACCGTCGGCATCAGCTTGACCTGCCCGCCCGTCTTATAGGCATAGGCATCCAGGCCGAGGTGGGAAAGCGTCTGGGCGACACATTGTATGCGGCTGTCCGTGATGGTCATCTCCGTGGGACGTCCCATGGCCGACGAGGTGAACGAGCCTTCGTAGCGGAGGTCGATGATGAGTGCGCCGTCGTAGCGCCTTCCGGTGCCGCTGACGGTGACGAATCCGCCGCCCATCGAGCCCGTGCCGTCGGTCACCTGCATCGACTTCAGGTCGGTGCCGGCCAACGTCAGCGTGTCGCCCGCGAAGGTGCCCGTCAGCGTGCAGAGGTCGCCCATCAGCGCCGAGAAGGTCAGGATGACGCTGTCCTTCGCCTCGCCGGTATAGACCACCGTCATTTCGCCGGACTCGGGCATCAGCGGGGCCCAGAGGTTCGCCAGGTCGTAGCCGCTCAGCTCCGAGCAGGCCGCTACGGCATCCACCGAGTCGCCCGTCAGCACCGTCGGCAACGCCCTCACCTGCCCCGCCGTCTTATACACATACGCCCCTGTCAGCAACGACGAGGCCTCGTCGCGGCAACTCGTCAGCAACGCGCCCGCCGCCAACGCCACACCTATCATCAAAAACGCTGTCTTTCTGTTCATAGCCTTTTTCTCATTTTTTTGAATTGCAAAATTACAACATATTCGCGTCAAGAGGAACTTTTTTAACGCACTTTGACTTTTACCTCCCCACCCTCCAATTGTGGTTTAACGTTTAACGAACACGTCCTATGATTATGGTTTAACGTTTAACGTTTAATGTTTAACGAACACGTCCTCTGATTTTGGTTTAACGTTTAACGAACTAGTCCACTGAACTATTTTTCTTCATTCTTAATTCTTAATTCTTAACTCTTAACTAAATATATAAGGAGAACAACGGACGCGACGAAACGTTTCACCGTCGATGGCGGAACGTTTCACCATCGGCGACGAAACGTTTCGCCGTGCGGTAAAGGCTGACGTTTTCGTTCCTAATTCCTAATTATATAGCTACCCTCCCACGCGGGCGGCGAGGCCATGGGCGGCGAGGATGTCGAGGCTGCGCTGCTGCACGGCGTCGGAGGGAGCGGACATGGGCAGGGCGTCGGGGTTATAGGTGGTGCCGAGGCGGGCATGTTTGTTCTTGCCGATGTCGTGATAGACAAGCAGGTTCACCACCTGGGGCGGTGTGGGCAGCGAAGCGAGGAAACGGGCGGAGGCGGTGATGTTCGCCTCGTCGGCGTTAATGCCCTCGATGAGGGGTATGCGCACCCAGTAGGGGGTGCCGAGCGAGGCGACAAGACGCAGGCCGTCGAGGATGCGCTCGTTCGCCACGCCGGTGTAGCGGCGATGGAGGGCCGAGTCCATGTGCTTGAGGTCCACGAGGAACAGCTCGCAGCGCTGGGCGACGCGGCGGATGACGTCGGGGCTGGCATAGAGCGTGGTATCGACGGCACGGTGGAAACGGCGACGGCCGAGCTCGTCGAGGAGCTGCACGGCATAGTCGGGATGCATCAGGGGCTCGCCGCCGCAGAGGGTGACGCCGCCACCGCTCTCCTCCATCACCTGGCGCTCCTTTTCCACCTCGGCCATCAGCTCGTCCATCGTCCACGTCCGCCCGCTCATCGTCAGCGCCGTCGTGGGACAGGCTTCGGCGCACGCCCCGCAAAGAAGACAGGCCTCAGACGTAGGACGAATGCCGTCAGGCGTCAGCTGCAGGGCTCCTTGCGGACAGACGCTGACGCACGTCCCGCAACCGATACATTTTTTCTTTGTATAGAGACGCTGCGCCTCAGGACGTTGTCCTTCAGGGTTATGGCACCACACACACCGCAACGGACATCCCTTCAGGAACAGCGTCGTCCGTATCCCCGGCCCATCGTTGAGCGCAAACCGCTTGATGTCGAAAATGAGTGGCATTTAAAAACTTTCGTTTTCCGTGCGGGCTATGATTTCGTTCTGGAGCTGGGTGGTCATGTCGTTGAAGTAGTCGGAGTAGCCGGCCACACGGACGAGCAGGTCACGGTAGTTCTCGGGCGTCTGCTGGGCGTCGAGGAGGGTTTGCGTATCGACGATGTTGAACTGGATGTGGTGGCCTCCCATGGCGAAGTAGCTGCGGATGAGGGCAGCAAGCTTGGCGAGGTCTTCGTCGCGGCGGAGCAGCGAGGGGGTGAAGCGCACGTTCAGCAGCGTGCCGCCGCTCTTCGTCTGGTCGAGCTTGCCGAGCGACTTGATGACGGACGTCGGGCCCTGAGTGTCAGCGCCGTGCGAGGGCGAGGTGCCGTCGCTGATGGCAAATCGGGCCAGGCGCCCGTTTGGCGTGGCGTTGCAGACGGAACCGAAGTAGTTGTGGCAGGTGGTGGAGAGCATATTGAGGTGCGTCTTGCCGCCACGGGTATTGGGATGGCCGTCGATGGCACGGAAGAGGTCGTCGTAGATGCGCACGGCGATGGCGTCGGCATAGTCGTCGTCGTTGCCGAAGAAGGGCGTGTGGTTGATGATGTACTGCCGCATCACCTCCTGCCCCTCGAAGTTGGTGTCGATGGCGCGGATGAGCTGGTCCATGGTGTAGCGGCGGTCCTCGAAGACGTGCTTCTTGATGGTGGTGAAGCAGTCGGCGGTGGTGCCGAGACCGGTGCACTGGATGTACTGCGTGTTATAGCGTGCGCCGCCGCTGTAGTAGTCCATGCCCCGTTCGACACAGTCGTCGATGAAGAGGCTGAGGAACGTGGCGGGGGCATAGAGGCTGAACATGCGCTCGATGTAGTTGTTGACGGCGAGCTTCATGTTCACGAAGTAAACCATTTGTTTCCTCCAAGCCTCGTATAATTCGCTGAAATCCTTAAAGTCACGCGGGTCGCCCGTTTCGAGTCCTTGTTTCTTTCCGGTGACGGGGTCAATGCCGTTGTGGAGCGTTATCTCAAGGATTTTCGGATTGTTCAGATAGCCGGTGAGCAGATAGGCCTCCTTGCCGAAAGCGCCCACCTCGATGCAGCCCGAGCAGCCGCCTTCGCGGGCGTCCTCGAGCGTCTTGCCCTGACGGACGAGCTCTTTGACGTATGTGTCGGGGTTGAACACGCTGGGGTAGCCGTGTCCCTGCCGTATGACGCGGCAGCCGGCCAGCAGGAAACGGTCGGGCGTCGCACGGCTGATGTGGATGGAGAGGCCGGGCTGCAGCTCGTGAAGCTCTTCCTGGATCTCCAGCATCATGTATGAGAGCTCGTTCGTGGCGTCGTTGCCCTCGCGGTCGATGCCACCGATGTTGATGTTGGTGAAGTCGTTGTAGGTGCCGCTCTCGAGGGCGGTGATGCCCACCTTAGGCGGCGCGGGCTGGTTGTTGAACTTTATCCAGAGGCACGAGAGGAGTTCCTTGGCCTTGTCGCGCGTGAGGGTGCCGGCGGCTATGCCCTGTTCGTAAAAAGGCCAGAGGTGCTGGTCGATGTGGCCGGGGTTCATGGAGTCCCAGCCGTTGAGCTCGGTGACCGTACCGAGGTGGACGAACCAATACATCTGTATGGCTTCCCAAAGGTTGCGGGGGGCGTGGGCAGGCACGTGGTGGCATACCTCGGCTATCTGCAGCAGCTCGGCACGCCGCTGGGGGTCGGGCTCGGCAGCCGCCTTCTGTTCGGCCAGCTCGGCATGACGCTCGGCAAAGAGTATGGCGGCGTCACACGAGATGGCCATGGCCTCCAGCTCCTGCTGGCGGTCGGTGGCAAGGGGGTCGTTGATGTAATCCAGCGAAGCGATCTTCTCCTCGATGCGGCGCTTCACGTCCAGCAGGCCACGGCGGTACATCTTGCCGTCCATGGCGGTGTGGCCAGCGGCACGCTGCTCCATGAACTCGGTGAAGATGCCGGCGTGGTAAGCCTCTTCCCACTCGCGTGAGACGTGGCTGAAGATGCGCTCACGCTGGGTGCGGCCTTGCCAGTAGGGGATGACCTCGCGCTCGTAGGTGTCGATGTCGGCCTGGCTGATGTGATAGGGCTGCAGGGCACGGGTGTCGAGCACATGCAGGTCCTCCACGCTGTGGCAGGTGAGCTCGGGGAAGGTGGGCACGGCCTTGGGGACGGGACCACGCTCGCCCACGATGAGCTCGTCGTCGCCGATGTAGATGGTTTTCTTCTTGCAGATTTCGTAGAAGTTGCGGGCACGGAGGATGCTGATGGGCATCTTGCCGTAGTTCTCTTTATAGAAAGCCGTCTCGATGAGGGCACGCTCGATGGTGAGCGTGGCGGGGGTGTCGAGGCTCTGCTGGTGCAGACGCTTGATGCGGTCGTTCATGCCGCCGTCGTTCTCGGGGTGTTGAAGGGCAAAGTTCACCTTTTTAAAATTAGGAATTAGGAATTAGGAATTATCGTTTAACGTTTAACGTTTAATGTTTAACGAACACGGCCATCTGGTTCATGGTTAACGGTTCATGGTTAACGGTTCATGATTAACGGTTCATGGTTAACGGTTCATGGTTAACGGTTAGCTGCTTGCAGGGCTATTTATTCTTCATTTTTCATTCTTCATTTTTCATTCTAAAGACGCCGCGGCAGCCATTTCGTCGGGGGTCATGGGCTTATACTTCGTGCCAAGCCGACGGCAGCCGTCGGGGGTGATGAGGTAGTCTTCTTCGTTGCGGAGGCCGCCAAAGTCGCGGAACTTGTCGATGGCATCGTAGCAGAGGAAGTCGGTGAAACGGCCCTCGGCACGCCAGCGGTCGATAAGCTCGGGAATGAAGTAGATGCCGGGCTCGATGGTGAAGACGAAGCCGGGTTCCAACGGACGCGCCAGACGGAGCGACTTGATGCCGAACAGCGTGCTCTTGGGCTGACCGTCGTAGCCTACCCACACCTCGCCGAGATTCTCCATATCGTGGACGTCGAGCCCCATCATGTGCCCCAGGCCACAGGGGAAAAACATGGCGTGGGCACCAGCCTGGACAGCCTCATCGACGTCTCCCTTCATCAGGCCAATGGACTTCATGCCTTCAGCAATGGCGGTGCAGGCCTTGAGGTGGACATCACGGAACGGCACGCCAGGGGCCAGAGCGGCCACAGCCGTACGGTGGGCATTCAGGCAGATGTCGAAGATGACGCGCTGGCGCTCGTCGAACGTCCCGCTGACGGGATAGGTTGAGGAGAGGTCGCCGCAGTAGTGGCTGGCCACCTCGGCACCGGCGTCAAGCAGGAACATGTCGCCCGCCTGCGCCGTGTGGATATAGCCGTGGTTGTGGAGCGTCTGACCGTGCGTCGTGGCGATGACGGGGAACGAGATGTCGCCCCCGCCCCGCTGGGCGATGGCTGTGACGGCGGCACGCACCTCGGCCTCGTGGATGCCCGGACGCACCATGCGCATCATGGCCAGATGCATCTCGACGGAGATATCGACGGCTTGCTCTATCTCGGCAATCTCCTCAGCGGTCTTGTGGTTACGCATATCCACCACGGCACGGATGAAGGGGATGCTGGCGCCAGCCGCCTGGGCTGCAGGGGCTATGCCCAGCAGCTCCTGCAGCTTCACCTGATGCTCGCCGCGGTATGGAGGGAGATAGTGCACCTGCTTCCCCTTCACGAAGCCGGCCAGCCGGCTGAGGGGAAGGGTTTCGCTGATGCCCACCCGTTCGGCTTTCTCTGAAAGAGGGGGCTGGGTGCCCATCCAGACGATGTCGTCGATGGTTGGGTCGTTGCCGAAGATGATTTCACGATCGCCGTCAACATCGATGACGGCAGCCAGGCCGTCGTGGTCCAGACCGAAATAGTAGAGGAACGTGGAATCCTGACGGAAGCTGTAGGTGTTGTCGGCATAGTTCATAGGGGCGTGGTCGTTGCCGAGAAAGAGCAGCAGACCGCTGCCGACACGTTCTTTCAACTGCCGCCGCCGCTGGATATAAGTTTCTTTAGAGAACATCTTATTTAGTTAAGAGTTAAGAGTTAAGAATTGGAGATTGGTTTAACGTTTAACGTTTAATGTTTAACGATTTGGGGTTAACGTTTAACTATAAACTACTTAAACGCGTTCTCGCTGAGTCCCTTGCCGGTGAGGGCGAGGTCGGCCATGTAGGCGGGGACGGGACGACCGAGGTACTTATCGACATAAAGCTTGGCCAGATACTGCCCGAGCATGAAGCCATGGCCTCGCAGGCCTGTAAGCAGCCCGACGGAAGGATCGACAATGTAGCGAGGCTCCATGTAGTAGCCTGCCCACGCGGCGTGGAAGCTGACATCGGCCAGGCAGGGCAGCCACTCGACAAACATCTCGCTGACAATCTGCAGGAACTCCTTGCTGTTGTACTTGAGGTTCTGGCGGGCCTCGTAGGCGTCGCAGTCGGGCGAGGCACAGCCGATGATCTGTCCCGTGTGGAGGAACTGCTGGCCATAGACGGCCGAGAAGCCTTTGTAGTGGCGGCGGTCGATAATCATGTCAAGGCTGTCGCCCACTCCCATATTCGGCAGGCGGCGGGTGATGAAGGCCTGGTGCTTGACGGGATAGAGCTGCGTGTCGATGCCGAGCATGTCGGTGAAGCGTTCGGCGCCGGGACCCATCGCGTTGACGAAGTGCTCACATACATAATAGGTATAGTGGCCGTCGTGTTCGCGCACCAGGGCCCGGACGCGTCCGCCCTCCACGCGCTCGACGTGCAGCAGCTCGCAGTCCTCCTTCAGCGTGCCGCCATGGGCGACGGCCACCTCACGCACGTAGGCGATGGTACGGCCGGGGGTGGCCTGCCAGCAGCCGTTGCTGATGAGGGCGGCACTATAGACGCCCGGCTGGGGGTTCCAGTAGGGCGAGATGACCTTCGGGAAGTCCTTGCGGTCAATCATATAGGCATCGGCCGCCCAGGCACGCGAGGCATCGAGGGCACGGTAGGTGGCATCGTCGTGCACCAGATTGATGTAGCGCGTCATCTTGAAGTCGATGTTACGGTCGGCCTGGATGGTGCGGAAGATGTCGAGGTTGTGATTGGCGATGTCGGCGATGTCGGGGTGCGAGAAGGTGGGCCGTCCGCCGCCGATGCAGCGCCACGACGAGCCGCGGTCGTAATTGATGAGGAGTGGTTTCAGGCCGGCTTCGGCGAAATAGCGGAACGCTGCCGAGCCTGCCATACCGCCTCCGGCAATCAGCACGGGCACCTCACGGACGGGTGTGGCACCCTCGGGGAAGACATAGACGTCCTTCTGCCCGGGGGTATAGACCTCGCCGAGCGCCACCTGCGTGGCCAGCGGGGCACGGGGCGACGAGTCGCCCACAAGCTCGATGCCGTGGGCACGCAGCAGCTGACGGGCGCGGGGCACACAGCGTTTGCCGCGGCAGGGGCCCATGCCCATGCGGGTGGTGTGCTTCAGATCATCAACCGAGATGTACTTCCTGTCGCCAATGGCAGCAAGGATGGCATCGATGTCCACGTCCTCACAATGGCAGACGAAAGAGCGGCTGTCGTCTGAAGTCTGACAGACTTTTTTAAGACTTTCAGACTTACAGACTTTTAGACTATCAGATGAATGTTCTGCTTCCGGTTCATTTGCTACACTATTATCTGTCAGTCTGTTAGTCTGATAGTCTGTCAGTCTGTTAGTCTGATGTCTGATGTCTGAAGTCTTTTCCATAAACCCTCTCACGCTGGTCAGCTCTTCGCCGCAGGGCGAGGTCGCCTGGATGCGGAGCAGGTTGGTCTTGTTGCTCTTCCGGAGCACTTTCTCGACGCGTCCTTCGCCGATGGGCTTGCCTTCGTTATCGACCAGCCAGCCCGTGGCGCCGTCGTCAACCTTGCACTCGATGGGTAGGAACACCTTATTCTTGTTCAGGTCGTAGCCGAAGATGGCCAGGCCCGGGCAATGTGTCACGCAGTTAATGCAGCCGACGCACTTGTCGTAATCGACCACGGGCACGTCGTGCGTAGTGGCCTTGCTGATGGCGCCGTGCGGGCAGTTGAAGGTGCAGGGGTTGCAGGCAAAGCCGTAGAGGCAGTCGGCCACGACGAACGGAGCTGTCTCCATACGCTCGGCAGAAGGCTTGCGGGGTTCCTGCAGCACGCGCACGGGCCGCTGCTGCGAGTCGATGTAGTCGCGCGAGACGGCCAGATAGTCATCGTAGTTGACCCGTACGCCCAAGGCCTGTGCCACGTCGTAGCCTGCCTGACGGCCACGCAGCACGGCGCTGGTGCCCTCGCCGATGCG
>JAILEU010000083.1 GCA_024697785.1 Bacteroidaceae bacterium
CTCCGTGATGCCATCCGCGGCGGGCTCATCGACACGGTGGGTACCGACCACGCCCCCCACACGGCAGCCGACAAGGAAGGCGGCGCGCTGCGTGCGGCCTCAGGCATCGCCACCCTTCCCCACTCGCTCACAGCCATGCTTTCCCTGGCCGATGCCGGCTGCTTCACGCTGGCCGACGTCGTCCGCACCATGTGCCACAACCCCGCCCTGCGCTATCGCGTGGCCCGTCGCGGCTTCATCCGCCCTGGCTACCAGGCCGACCTCGTGCTGGTAAAGAAAGCAGACGGATGGACAGTCCGGAAGACATGGGTCAACGGTCTCCTTGCCTACGATGGCCAGGAGGTCAACCCTTCGGTACGAGGCCAGCGCCTCATGTTCGACCGTTGATTATTTACCTACCTCACGTAGGCTTTGACATGATGGGATGAGCCGTCAGGAGTAAGCAGCGTGACGATGCAGACGCCCGAAGGCAGGGGGACATTGACGTAGAAATCATCCACGACAAGGCTGGCGTACATATTGCCTGCCACGTCACAGGCAGCCACCTTGGTACCAATGGGCCATCCCTCCAGAAGGATGCCTCCGACGCCGCTGCGCACGTTACCCTGAGCCATTTGCGTCGTCGCAGGCTCCACGGCCGAGTACTTCTCGTCGAGTCCCACCTTATTGTCCATCCAGTCCATGCGGCTTCGGATGTAATTCTTCATGAAATTCACCTCGGCCTTGTAGCTGCCAAGCGCCTGGAAGTTCTGGTGGACATACGAATTGAGAATGGGCCAGCGGATGAAGTTCAGCCGTTGCGACACATCGGCCATCTCTGCCAGGCTATCGACGAGATGCACCATCTGGTCGGCCGAGAGGCCACGGTCGAGACGGGCAATACTCCACTGTTCACATTGCAAGTCCTTCGTAGAGTTGATGATGCGAGGGATAAGGCTTCTGACGCCATTGGCTGCCGACGAACGGGAAGAGAGGGCGATGAACGTGTTGCCGATGGAGCTGATGGGATAGGTGCGGTTGTCGTTCTCAAAGGCGAGGTCGAAGTCCCAGACGGGGCCGAAGTGGAAACGAGGGTCGCCGCGGTCCTTCCAGATATTGACGCTCCAGTAGGTATCGGTGTTGCCGCTATACTCGCCGACGAGGAAATGCTGCACAAACGAGGGGACGTCGAGCATCGATGCATAGCCCGTCTCGGGGTCGGCATAGTCCGACGACTGGACGGTGCGCTCAAACGTGTTCCACTGGTTCTTGATGTAGGCTTCCTGATAGGTGGTGATGTTCTCGCTGTCAGGATATTTGATGGTGATGGGGATGCGGAAGGTGGACGAGGTGAACCACTTGGGTTCGCCGCTGGCGTATGAGTCAAGTTCGATGAGGTAGCCGCCAGTGACGAAGTCGCCATAGTTGTCGGTTTTCTCCATCTTCGAGACGGCGATACGGTCCTCGTGCACCTGCACCTGGTCGCAGAGCTGGTAGGTGCCCTCGTACTCGCCGTTGAAGAAGACATCGACCAGTCGTCCCTCGGGCGTCCACGCCATACCGAGACGGCGGCTGACGTCAAAGGCAAGCAGATTGCGCATGAGGGTCTTGTCGCCATAGTTGTTGATGAGTGTCCAGTTCTTGGCGTCGGCCGACATACCCATCAGGTGACGGGCGCGGGCGAGCTTCAGCCGGTAGGGTTTCTTGGGGAATCCCCAGCTGGCGTTGCCACGTCCGCGAATCTGCAGGCTGTCGCTCTGTATCTTCGTACTGCCTGACGAGCTGGCAGGGGTGCCGTCGATTTTCGTTGTGTAGATGGCCGAGAAGGTACCGTCGATGTACGTAGTGCGCGAGGTCACCTCGCGTGCATTCGTGGTGTGAATGGTGATGAGCGGAAGGTCTGAGGCTGTCCAGAGGGCAGTGTCGTCGCCTTCGCCGGCGCGGCCGTAGAAGCGCAGCTCGCCGACGTTACAGCGCACGTTGTTGGGTCCCACATAGCGCACATAGCGGAAGCCGCGGCTGCACGCGATGTCGATGAAGGTCATGCGTCCCTCGACAGGCTCCTTGTCGATGATATGGAAGGGGATGGCGTCGCTGAAGTCAGGCTGGTTGGCGCCTTCGAACACGCCGAGCAGCATGCGGCTGGCATAACCCATACGGGGGGCGTAGCAAATCTTCCCGATGACGTAGGGCTCGTCCAAGTCGAGGCCCACCCAGGTGTAGCTGCGTTCCTGCGAGGCATAGTACGTTTCGAAATCGCCGTCAAACACATTGGCTGGCACGTTGTCGCCGCTGCCGTAATCGACGCTGGGCGAGCCGATGGGGGTGCCCGAGAGCTGTTTCATCTGCCCCCACGCTGTCAGGAACTGGCACATCGCCAAACACAGACAGAGGAATACCTTCTTA
>JAILEU010000084.1 GCA_024697785.1 Bacteroidaceae bacterium
CTCCGTGATGCCATCCGCGGCGGGCTCATCGACACGGTGGGTACCGACCACGCCCCCCACACGGCAGCCGACAAGGAAGGCGGCGCGCTGCGTGCGGCCTCAGGCATCGCCACCCTTCCCCACTCGCTCACAGCCATGCTTACCCTGACCGATGCCGGCTGTTTCACGCTGGCCGACGTCGTCCGCACCATGTGCCATAACCCCGCCCTGCGCTATCGTCTGGCCCGTCGCGGCTTCATTCGCCCTGGCTATCAGGCCGACCTCGTGCTGCTAAAGAAAGCCGACGGCTGGACTGTCCAGAAGACATGGGTCAACGGTCTCCTTGCCTTCGATGGCCAGGAGGTCAACCCGTCGGTACGAGGCCAGCGCCTCATGTTCAACCGCTGCTGACAAATTACCTTACAAAGGCTTTGACACGATGGGATGAACCGTCAGGCGTAACCAGCGTGACGATACAGACGCCCGAAGGCAAGGGGACATTCACGTAGAAATCATCCACGACCAGACTGGCGTACACATTGCCAGCCACGTCACAGGCTGTTGCCCGTGTGCCGATGGGCCATCCCTCCAGAAGGATGCCGCCAACGCCGCTACGCACATTGCCCTGCGCCATTTTCGTTGTCACAGGCTCCACAGCCGAGTATTTCTCGTCGAGTCCCACCTTATTGTCCATCCAGTCCATACGGCTTCGGATGTAATTCTTCATGAAATTCACCTCAGCCTGGTAATTGCCAAGCGCCTGGAAGTTCTGGTGGACATACGAATTGAGGATGGGCCAGCGGATGAAGTTCAGCCGTTGCGACTCATCGGCCATCTCTGCCAGGCTGTCGACAAGATGCACCATCTGTTCGGCCGAGAGGCCACGGTCCAGACGGGCAATGCTCCACTGTTCACATTGCATGTCCTTGGTCGTGTTGATAATGCGAGGGATAAGACTCCTGACGCCATTGGCCGCAGACGAACGGGAAGAGAGGGCGATGAACGTGTTGCCGATAGAGCTGATGGGATAGGTGCGGTTGTCGTTCTCAAAGGCGAGGTCGAAGTCCCAGACGGGGCCGAAGTGGAAACGGGGGTCGGCACGGTCCTTCCAGATATTGACGCTCCAGTAGGTATCGGTGTTGCCGCTATACTCGCCGACGAGGAAATACTGTACGAACGAGGGGACGTCGAGCATCGACGCATAGCCCGTCTCGGGGTCGGCATAGTCCGACGACTGGACGGTGCGTTCAAACGTGTTCCACTGGTTTTTGATGTAGGCTTCCTGATAGGTTGTGATGTTCTCGCTGTCAGGATATTTGATGGTGATGGGGATGCGGAAGGTGGACGAGGTGAACCACTTCGGTTCGCCGCTGGCGTATGAGTCAAGCTCGATGAGGTAGCCGCCTGTGACGAAGTCGCCGTAGTTGTCGGTTTTCTCCATCTTCGTTACGGCTATACGGTCCTCGTGCACCTGCACCTGGTCGCAGAGCTGATAGGTGCCCTCGTACTCGCCGTTGAAAAAGACATCGACCAGCCGTCCCTCGGGTGTCCACGCCATGCCGAGACGGCGGCTGACGTCGAAGGCAAGCAGATTGCGCATGAGGGTCTTGTCGCCATAGTTGTTGATGAGGGTCCAGTTCTTGGCATCTGCCGACATGCCCATCAGGTGACGGGCTCGGGCGAGCTTCAGCCGGTAGGGTTTCTTGGGGAATCCCCAGCTGGCGTTGCCACGGCCGCGGATTTGCAGGCTGTCGCTCTGTATCTTCGTGCCGCCTGACGAGCTGGCAGGGGTGCCGTCAATCTTCGTCGTATAAATGGCCGAGAAGGTACCGTCGATGTACGTAGTGCGCGAGGTCACCTCGCGAGCATTCGTGGTGTGGATGGTGATGAGCGGGAGGTCGGAGGCTGTCCAGAGGGCGGTGTCGTCGCCCTCGCCGGCACGGCCATAGAAGCGCAGCTCGCCGACGTTGCAGCGCACGTTGTTGGGTCCCACATAGCGCACATAGCGGAACCCGCGGCTGCAGGCGATGTCAACGAAGGTCATGCGTCCCTCGACAGGCTCCTTGCCAATGACATGGAAGGGGATGGCGTCGCTGAAGTCAGGCTGGTTGGCACCCTCGAACACGCCGAGCAACATGCGGCTGGCATACCCCGTACGGGGGGCGTAGCAAATCTTCCCGATGACGTAGGGTTCGCCCAAGTCGAGTCCCACCCAGGTGTAGCTGCGTTCCTGTGAAGCATAGAACGTTTCATAATCGCCGTCGAACACATTGGCTGGCACGTTGTCGCCGCTGCCGTAATCGACGCTGGGCGAGCCGATGGGGGTGCCCGAGAGCTGTTTCATCTGCCCCCACGCTGTCAGGAACTGGCACATCGCCAAACACAGACAGAGGAATACCTTCTTA
>JAILEU010000087.1 GCA_024697785.1 Bacteroidaceae bacterium
AACTCATTTATCCCTATTATGAACATCACCCTTACAAATCGTGATGAGACGCTTAACGAGTCTCAAATGGGAACGCTCGAAGCCGAGCAGTTCCTTCAGGACAAATACCTTTTCCGCCGTAACGTGCTGAGCGGTAAGGTAGAGTTTACAAACTTGCCTTCAGAGGGCACGCCGGACGGGCAGCCCGTCTGGCGCGTGCTGACGCAGGAGGCGCTGAACAGCATCGTCATCCGCGCCAAGCGCGAGAATGTGGGCGACGGGGTTAGCCCCAAGCCGGACATCGTCGAGCTGCTCCATTCGGAAGAGGTACGCGCGTACGACCCCATCCGTGAGTATCTCGAGGGGCTGCCGAGCTGGGACGGACAGAACCACGTGGTGAGGCTCTTCGGACGTCTGCCTGGCATCAGCACAGAGCAGCTGGGCTACCTGAGCGTCTGGCTCCGCTCGGCTGTGGCTCATTGGCTCCAGATGGACTTGTTGCACGGCAACGAGTGCGTGCCGACGCTCATCGGGGCGCAGGGATGCGGCAAGACCACGTTCATCCGTCGCCTGCTGCCCAAGCACCTGCGGCAGTACTACCTGGACCACCTGAACCTCTCGAACAAGTTCGACAAGGAGATGGCCCTGACCAACAACCTGTTGGTGAACCTTGACGAGCTGGAGGCCATACGCCCCAGCCAGCATGCGGCCCTGAAACAGACGCTCTCGAAGAACAAGGTGAACGGACGCCCCATCTACGGCTGCGCGCAGGAGGACCGCCCGCGCTATGCCTCGTTTGTGGCTACGACGAACAACCCGCATCCGCTGACGGACGCGACAGGTAGCCGTCGATACATCTGCCTGACGATTCCCGACGGGCAGATGATTGACAATCGTGGGGAGATAGACCACGACCAGCTCTACGCCCAGGTGATGCACGAGATCTGCGAACTGAAGTCGCCCTACTGGTTCAACAACGACGAGGTGGAGCGCATCCAGCAGCTGAACCTCAGCTACATGACCGAGATGGATATGACGGAGATGGTGGGGGTCTGCTTCCGCAAGCCTGCCGAGAACGAGGGCTCGAAGATACTGAACACAGGGGAATTGCTGAGCATCATCCGTCGTGAATATCCGCTGGTGAAGAACACGCATAGCGCGAAGATTCACATCGGGCTGGCGATGAAGGAGCTGGGGTATGATGCCATCCATCGGGGGAACGTGAAGTTCTTCAAGGTGATTCCCCTGAAAGCGGCCTGACCCGGATGACAGCCCAGGTAGGTGTCAGGTAGGTGTTAGGTAGGTGTTAGGTAGGTGTTTGACAAACACCTACCTAACTTTATGCTCTTACTATCAACACCTTACATGGGTTTAGGTAGGTGTTGGGGTAAAAACGAAAAAAACCTATATACAGGAGACGTCGCTATCGGGCGATTTCGATGATGGTCTTCATGCCTTTGATCTTCTCGCCGCTGACGAGGGTGAGCAGCTGGCGTACCTTCGCGCGGCGGACGGCGGCATAGGCGTAATGGTCGAGGACGTCGATGTGCCCCACGTCGTCGGACGTCAGGTTGCCTTTCTTATAGAGGAAGCCGGCGATGTCGATGCGCCCCAGCTTGTCCTTCTTGCCCTTGCCGATGTAGAGCGTCTCCCATGCGGGGGGTGTGGGACGGCGTGGAATGTCGGGAAGGGCGGCGAAGTCCCTGGCGTCTGCCACAACGGACTCGGGGAGGCTCTCGCCCGGGCCGAGGATGAAGTAGCTGTTGCCTGAGGCATCCCAACGGGCGGTACGTCCCGTACGATGGATGACGGCCTCCTCGTTGGCAGGCAGATGGTAGTGGATGATGTGCTGCACCTCGGGGATATCGAGCCCGCGGGAGGCAAGGTCGGTACTGACGAGGACATTGACGCTACCGTTACGGAACTTATAGATGGCCCGCTCGCGCAGGTCCTGCTCCAGGCCTCCGTGATAGGCGGCGTGGATGAGCTTCTTCTCGCGGAGGAAGCTGCTGATGCGCTCGACGGATTCGCGGTAGCCCACAAAGACGATGGCCTGCGAGCCGTCGAGGCTACAGAGGAGGCGATAGAGGGTATCGAGCTTGTCTTTTTCCGGGGAATGGACGACGTAGTGGTTGACGCGGGACGTGCCGCCGAGATAGTTGAGGTGGATGCAGCGCTCGGGGTGGATGAAGGCGGGCCATTCCTTCAGGTCGGTAGCCGAGAAGAACCAATGGCGCTCGACGCGTGGCAAGAGGTCGAGGAGGGTGTTCATCTCGTCGTGGAAGCCGAGCTCGAGGCATTTGTCGAACTCGTCCATCACCAAGGTCCTGACGGTTGCGGCGTCGATGTTTCCCTTCTGAAGGTGGTCGACGAGGCGTCCGGGGGTGCCGACGATGAGCTCGGGGTGGACGTCGCGCATGGTGCGATGTTCGTCCATAGCGGGACGTCCGCCATAGACGGCCATCGCCTTCCAGGGGGTGCCCATCTGCTTGAACACGGACTCAATCTGCATAGCCAGTTCGCGCGACGGCACGACGACGATGGCGGAGGACTGATCGGAAGGCTGATGGCTGAGGTCTGATGTCTGATCTTGCTTTTGCAGTCTCTCCATGAGGGGCAGCAGATAGGCCAGGGTCTTGCCGCTGCCGGTGGGCGAAAGGAGAAGGACATCGCCTTGTTCGTGGCAGGCCGCCAATGCGGCTTCCTGCATGGGGGTCAGCGCCTCAATCCCCAGACGCCGTAATGCTTCTTGCTGTATCTCGTTCATTATGATATTTACTATTTGACGATTTACTATTTCTTCACTCCTTATTTTTTTTAGAGGTGTTCAGGCGAGCAAGCTCGGAGTCCTATTTGGCTGCCACCAATTCCTAATTTCTAATTCCTAATTTCTAATTTCTAATTCCTAATTTCTAATTGCGCCAAAGGCGCCTCGATGATGCCGACGCTTTTTAGGCCGTCCATCTTGACGACGAAGGGCTGGGGGAAGCGGACGTGACGGACGTGGGCCGTCTCGTGGACGGCGGGGAGGGCTTCGAGCCACTCGATGCGGAAGATGTCGTCGCTGCCCCGCGCAAACGGGTTGACCGTGAAGTAGCCCACGCCGAAGGAGGTGAGGTTCTGGAAGAAATGCGAGCCCTGGCTGGGCTGGATGGGACGGCCGTCAATGGCCGTCTCGACGATGAACCGCACACCCGCGATGTCACCCCACTCCACCGGTATGCCGAGCGCCTCGTCGGCTGTTCCCCAACGGCCCGGGCCGATGAGCAGATAGCCACGCTCGTCGGCCGTCAGCCATTCGTTCATCTGGCGCACCTCCTCGGCAATGGTGGGGTTAACGGTGAACCCGAAGGCGCCGGGACGTACATAGACCACGTCGCAGACATCGCCCGTGATGCCGTTGCCCAGCGACTGGGTCGAATAGAGAAGCAGACGGCTGCGGTCCACCTGCGTAAGGTCCTCCTGGATACACTCGCGGGCGCTGACGATGGGGCGCATCTGCAGGGGATAGAAGATGCCCGAGCGTTCCTTGGTGTTGAAACGGGCGGCAAACTCAATCTCCACGGGACGGCGCATGCCCTCAGAGCCATACTTGAGCACCAGCTGCACAATCTTCATGAGCGGGAAGAGGTCGTAGTGAAGCAGGCCGGAGAAGGTCACCAGCTTGCGTCCGGGATAGGAGACGCCGTCGCAAATCATGTCGTCCTCGCGGACGTAGGTTGAGCCTATCCAGTCGAGCGTGCCGTCGGCGACAGCCTCGCTGACGGGCAGACGCAGGAGGTCGAAGTCCTCGTGGACGGAGATGGGGCGTTCGTCGGACTCCATGTCGAGGGCAAAGAAGGTGTTCTGCGTCTCGGTGAGGGCCAGGCGCACCTCGCTGGTCTGCATGACGTGACGGGGATGGGCGGGGCTGACGCGCAGCGAGCGCCCGCCATCGACGATGTGCTTGCCGAGGCCGAGGGCGAGATCGACCACGCCCTCCTCGGCCTTCTCGTCGCCCACGGGATAGAAGTTGAGCGAGCGGGCCACGCCCGAGCAGTTAGGATAGAAGCGGCGTCCGTAGCGGTCGCCCACCACCTCCTGGAGGATGATGGCCATCTTCTCCTGGTCGATGACGTTGCTGGTGGCAGCCATGTAGGACTTGGAGGCGCGGTAGAAAACGCTGGCATAGACGCCCTTGATGGCTTCGGCCAGGCGCGACAGCTGGTTGGGGCCGTCGGGCACCATGTAGGTGGCATAGACGCCGGCATAGGGCTGATAGTGAGAGTCCTCGAGCAGCGAGCTGGAACGCACGGCTATCGGCCCACCCACCACGGTGCAGAAGGTTGCGACGTCGTCGCGCAACGTGTCGGGCAGCTGTCCGCCAAGGAACGCAGCCAGGATCTCCTCGTCGGGGGCGTCGGAAAGGGCTATGGGATAGAGGTTGTTGTCCTCCATGAAATGGTCGAAGATGTCCGTGCAGAGGACGAGCGTCTTGGGGATGCGTATCTCAGCCTTCTCGAGCGCCTGCACCTCGGGGTGCTTCTTCAGCAGGTTGTCGATGAAGGCGATGCCGCGTGCCTTGCCACCCAGCGAGCCCTCGCCGATGCGGGCGAAGTTCGAGTAGCGGTCGAAGCGGCCGCGCAGGTACTCGGCCACAACGCCCTGGTTCTTCATCCGGCGGTACTCTACGATGGCGTCGAAGATGATGCGGCGATGGACGTCGATGTCCTCTTCCTCCTTGATGGACATCTTGCGCAGCACCTCGGCGATGGGGAACATGGCGCGCGAGGCCAGCCAGCGCGAGATGATGTTGTGCGAAGCCAGGTGGACGAGCGACTCGGCGGGGACGGTGAAGATGTTGTCCTGCAGGTCGCGCAGGTTGTGGACACGGACAATCTCCTCGCCCGTCTGCATGTCGGTGAAGATGAGGTCGCCGAAGCCGAAGTGCTTCCACACCATGCGGCGCAGGTCAACGTCCATCTTCTTGGAGTTCTTGTCGATATACCCCACCCCACGTGCCTCGGCCAGAGCGCGGTTCTTCTCCTCGGCCGACTGCATGATGATGGGTATGAAGGGGTTGTCGGCATGGATGGCATCGAGCAGCTTGAAGCCCGCCTCGGGGTCTTTGGCGCCGTCCTTGGGAAAGCGGACGTCGGTGATGACGCCCAGCGTGTTGTCGCGGTAGGTGGAATAGAGCTCCCACGCCTCCTCGTAGGTACGGGCAAGCACAATCTTGGGACGGCCGCGCTTGCGCAGCATCACCTCGTGGGCGTTCAGCGCCTCGGTGGAGAATTCGCGGCTCTGCTCGAGCACGAACTGGTAGAGGTTGGGCAGCGTGGACGAATAGTAACGGATGCCGTCCTCGACCACCAGAATCTGCTGCACCCCTGCCTCGTGGATGTCGTGGTCGAGGTTCATCTTGTCCTCTATTAATTTAATAATGGAAAGGATGAGCTCGGTGTTGCCCAGCCAGCAGAAGACGTATTCGAAGAGGCTGAGGTCCTGCCGCTCCATGTAGCGCGTGATGCCATGCGAGAAGGGCGTCAGCACCACCAGCTCGGTGTCGGGGAACTGCAGCTTGATGTTGCGCGCGATGTCGAAGGCATCGGTGTTGTCCGTGCTGGGCATGCAGATGACCAGGTCGTAGCGCGTGGCCTGAAGCGCCTCGGTGGCCTCGTCCTGCGTGGAGACCTTCGTGAAACGGGGGGCGCTGCTCAGCCCGATGCGGGTGTACTCGTCGAAAATCTTTTCCTCGATGCGTCCGTCGTCCTCCATGATGAAGACGTCGTAAGGGTTAGCAACCAGCAACACGTTGAAGATGCGCTTCGTCATCAGGTTGACAAACGAGGTGTCTTTCAGCAGATATCTGCGGCTACTCAAAAAATTCAGGTTTGTTTCTGCCATCCGTTTTTCCTATATAATGAAATAAATTGCGCGAAATTAGTGTAAAAAAACCAAAATACCGAACAGGAAAGCTAAAAACTGTACTTTTACACGTAGAAAAGCCGATTGCCTCCCCTTTTGTGACAAAGAAAATAAATGCGTTTTTATTTTTTTCTTCGCTAATCTTATACTACTTTTGTACCGCATAAAGCAATTCAATTCTTCATTAAAAAAATCATCCAATGAAAACCGAAGAGATTATCAAGTTACTTGAGTTGAAACATCCGGGCGAGCCCGAGTACATCCAGGCCGTCCGCGAAGTGCTGATGTCCATCGAGGACATCTACAACCAGCATCCCGAGTTTGAGAAAGCCAAAATCATCGAGCGCCTTGTCGAGCCCGACCGCATGATTACGTTCCGCGTGACGTGGGTTGACGACAAGGGCGAGGTGCAGACCAACACCGGCTACCGCGTACAGTTCAACAACGCCATTGGCCCGTATAAAGGCGGCCTGCGTTTCCACGCTTCCGTCACCCCATCCATCCTGAAGTTCCTCGGCTTCGAGCAGACCTTCAAGAATGCCCTCACCACCCTGCCCATGGGCGGCGGCAAAGGCGGCTCGGACTTCAGCCCCCGCGGCAAGAGCGACGCCGAGATCATGCGCTTTTGCCAAGCCTTCATGCTGGAGCTCTGGAAGAACATAGGCCCCGACACCGACGTCCCCGCAGGCGACATCGGCGTGGGCGGACGCGAAATCGGCTACCTGATGGGCATGTACAAGAAGCTGACGCGCGAGTGCACGGGCGTCCTCACCGGCAAGGGCCTCGACTACGGCGGCTCGCTCATCCGTCCTGAGGCTACGGGCTTCGGCGGACTCTACTTCGTCACCCAGATGCTGGCTACGCGCGGCCTCTCCATCGAGGGCAAGACCGTTGCCGTCAGCGGCTTCGGCAACGTGGCCTGGGGCGCCGTCACCAAGGCTACCCAGCTGGGCGCCAAGGTCGTCACCATCTCCGGACCCGACGGCTACATCTACGACCCCGCCGGCATCAGCGGCGAGAAGATCGACTATATGCTCGACCTCCGCAACAGCGGCAACGACGTCGTCGCCCCCTATGCCGACAAGTTCCCCGGCTCGCAGTTCTTCGCAGGACGCAAGCCCTGGGAGCAGAAGGTTGACGTCTGCCTCACCTGCGCCACGCAGAACGAGCTCAACGGCAAGGATGCCCAGCAGATCCTTGACAACGGCGTCATCTGCGTAGGCGAAATCTCCAACATGGGCTGCACCCCCGAGGCTATCGACGCCTTCATAGGCGCCAAGATGCTCTTCGCTCCGGGCAAGGCCGTCAACGCCGGCGGCGTCGCCACCAGCGGACTGGAGATGAGCCAGAACGCAGGCCACATCAGCTGGAGCGCCGAAGAGGTGGACCAGAAGCTCCACTACATCATGAGCAGCATCCACGCCCAGTGCCTCAAGTACGGTACCGAGCCCGACGGCTACATCAACTACGTCAAGGGCGCCAACATCGCCGGCTTCATGAAGGTGGCCCACGCCATGCTCGCCCAGGGCATCATCTAAGCCCCCTTTCTCCCCCCCCCTCTTCAAAGGCTGGACGCGGTCTATTTTAGCTGCCGCGCCCAGCCTTTAAAAAGGCTTTTTTAGGAACTATAGTCACTATAGCCACTATAGCCCCTATAAAAGCTATAGCCCCAATCCTCTCATCTTTTCTGCTTTTTGCAGAAAAATTTGGAAAAGTGACGGAAGGGTGATATCTTTGCAGGGCTTAAACGAACGAACGAAATGAAAAGATATTCACCTATAGATATATGGGGAGCGGCGCTCGTGGTGATAACCGCGGCGCTGCTGTGCTTTGAAAGCGACCTGCTGTGGAAGTTGCAGGAACAAAACCTATTCCTGAACACAGGACTGTTTTTCAAGGAGCAGATGGTGGTTCCCGGAGGACTGCTGTCGTGGCTCGGCACCTTTCTGACACAACTGTTCTACTACCCTTGGATTGGCACGACGGCTCTCTGCTGGCTTTGGCTAGTGATGATGTGGATGGTGAAGCGGACGTTCCGGTTGACCGCCGAATGGTCGGCGCTGGCGCTGGTGCCTGTGGGCCTGCTGCTGCTGACGATTGTCGATATGGGGTATTGGGTGTATATCCTGAAGTTGCAGGGACACGTGTTCGTGGGCACGCTGGGCGTCATGGCCGTTGTCGCCCTGTTGTGGGCATACCGCTGCCTGCCAGACCGTCGTGGTCTGCGTAGCATGATGATTGTGGCGACCGCCGCCTTGGGCTATCCGTTGTTGGGCATCTACGGCCTGGCCGCAGCCCTGCTGATGGGCGTATGGTCGTGGCGAATAGCGCAGGGACCGACGTGGAAGAAGGTCGTGCAGAGTGTGCTGGCGCTGGCGAGCGCCGCCATCGTGCCCCTGGCGTACTATCGGCTGGTGTATTATCAGACAAACCTGGCCAACATCTACTTTGCCAAACTGCCCCTATACTTCGTCACCGAGGAGCACCACGCCTACTATATTCCCTATTATCTGCTGGCTTTGTTCTTTCTGGGCATGACGCTCATGCCTTTCGGAAAGAAAGAGTCAACAGTTCAACAAGGCAACAAGTCAACAGGCCAACAGGTTAAAAAGTCAAAAAGACAGAAAGGCCAGGTTCCCCCCATCCGCCTTGCTACTCCCCTGCTGCTTGTGGTGCTTGTGGCAGGCGTAGCGACGTTCTGGTATAAGGACGAGAACTTCCACCACGAGCTGAGAATGCAGCATTACATGGAACAGAACAACTGGGAAGGCATGGTGAAAGAGGCGGGCCGACAAAAAGACGAGCCCACACGTGCCATCGTGATGATGAGGAATCTGGCGCTAAGCCGGCTGGGACGGCAGGGCGACGAGATGTTCCGCTACGCCAACGGCTCGAAGGCGTATGCCTCTCCCTTCGGTATGCGGCTGATGATGGCTGTCGGGCCGCAGATGTATTACCAGTATGGCCTGCTGAACTACTGTTCGCGACTGAGCACAGAGCTGGGCGTGGAATTCGGTTGGCGGGTGGCAGACCTGAAGCTGCTGGCCAAGTGCGCCCTGCTGCGCGACGAGCTGCCCCAGGCGCGCAAATACCTCGACTTGCTTCGCCATACCACCTTCCACAAGGGATGGGCTGAGGGCGCAAGCCTTCTGCCTGAGCTGGAGGACATCCGACGGATGATGCACTACGAGAACTATCTTGGCGGCGATCAGGGAAATACCGAAGCATTCCTGATGAAACGCCTGGCAGAAAGTACCGACACGTCCGACCCGTTCTTTCAGGAACAGACGCTGCTGGCCTCGTTATGGACGAAGAGCATCAACCAGTTCTGGTACCACTTCACGGACTATGTGCGCCTGCATCCCAAGGCCCGCATCCCCCGCTACTATCAGGAGGCCGCCTACCTGTACGGACAGATTGAAGGCCGCGAGGACATCGACCGCTGGCCCATCGACGAGAGCGTGAAACAGACGTTCGCACGCTTTGCAAAAGCGGCAGAGCCCTTCGACAATGGCGACGTGAACCTTGCCCGAAAGGCCCTTCAGGCCTATCGCCACACCTATTTCTACGACTATTATCTTATGAGACAACTGGTGGAGTATTGAGCATTATGAGAAAAGAGAAACAGCGATTACTTGTCGGCCTTTGGGCACTTCTGCTGTATGCCTGCGGCGCAGGCATTCCTGCAAGTTACGAAGAGAGCGAGGCCCTGCCGAAAATCTATCCCGACTATGTGGATGTGACAATACCTGCCAACATAGCGCCGCTGACCTTCGAGCTGGACGACGCCGACGCCGACGGCATGGCCGCACGCTACAAGGCCGGCGACGTGGAGGTGGTGTGCAGGGACAAGATGAAACCCTCGATGAGCAGCTGGCGCAAGCTGACGCAGCAGGGCGGCGACATCAGCGTGGACGTCTTTTCCCGTAAAGGCAAACAATGGACACACCACAAGCCCTTCGCCATCCACGTGTCGAAAGACAGCATCGATGCCTATCTGAGCTATCGCCTGATTCCGCCTTCGTTCGTGAGTTACGAGTCGCTGACCATCAACCAGCGATGTCTGGAGAACTACGACGAGAGCGTCATCTACGACAACATGCTGTGCAGCTTCGAAGTGGAAGGCCAATGCATCAACTGTCACCACTACCAGCAGTACAACCCCGAGCGGATGCAGTTTCATGCCCGCCAGAAGCACGGGGGTACCGTCATCGCCTACGACGGCAACATCAAAAAGGTGGACATGCGGAACGACTCCATCCTCTCGGCCGGTGTCTATCCCGCCTGGCACCCGTGGCTGAAGTACATCGTCTATTCGACGGACAAGACGTTCCAGAGCTTCCACACCACCGACCCGAACAAGATTGAGGTTTACGACCTGGAGAGCGACATCATCGCTTATGACATCGACAACGGCGAGGTGACCAACCTCGAGAACGACACCACCGAGTTTGAGGTCTTCCCGGCATGGGCACCCGACGGCAAGACGCTCTACTACTGTAGCGCCCACTACGAACGGAAAGACCGTAGCGTCTCGAGCGCCACAGAGCTGGCGCGCCGCAGCAAGGAACTGAAGTACAACATCTATAAGAAGAGCTTCGACCCTGAGACCATGGAGTTCGGCCAACGCGAGCTGGTGTTTGCCGCCGACTCGCTTGACAAGAGTGCCGTGCTGCCACGCATCTCGCCCGACGGCCGCTGGCTGGTCTTCACGATGTCGAAGTACGGCTACTTCCCCATCTGGCACCACGAGGCAGACTTGTGGATCATCGACTTAAGCAAGCAGAGCACGGGAGACAACCATCAGAGCGCCACCGCCCGTCCGTTGATCAGAATCAACTCCAACGACACAGAGAGCTACCACTCGTGGTCGAGCAACGGCCGCTGGCTGGTGTTCAGCAGCCGCAGAGACGACGGCACCTTCACGAGGCCGTTCTTTGCCCACATGGACGAGAACGGCAAATGGGGCAAGCCCTTCGAACTGCCCCAGAAAGACCCCGACTACCATCGGCAGCTGCTGCGCAGCTACAACATCCCGGAGTTCATGCACGGGCCGGTGACCATCGCCCCACAGACGTTTGCAAAAGTGCTGAAAGGCAAGGGCGAGCCCGTCAAATACGCTCAGCAGCCAAACGAGGTGACCATCACCATCATGTCCACGAACGACATGCACGGGCGCATCGACAACTTCGCCAAGGTGAAGACGCTTGTCGATGCCGAGCGCAAGAAGAATCCCGACGGGGTGCTGCTGCTCTCGGGGGGCGACAAGTGGACGGGCAACCCCGTAGTTGACCAGTATAATCCGAAGGGCTACCCTATGGTTGACCTCATGAACCACGTGGGGTACGACTACGAAACGTTCGGCAATCACGAGTTCGACCTCGGCCAGCCCCTGCTTGCCGACCGCCTGAAGCAATCGACGTTCCCCGCCATAAGCGCCAACTGGACCGTCGATACCACCGTCTCTCCCCTGCCCCAGCCAAAGCCTTATACATTATTTAAAAAGAACGGCATCCGCATCGCCATCCTCGGCCTCACCGAAGCCAGCCCCGACAGCGAGGGGCACTACTACCCCTCGTCACATCGCGGCAAGCTGAAAGGGCTAACCTTCTACGACCCCATCCAGACGGCCTTGAAGTACCGCCATCTGCGCGACAGCTGCGACCTCTTCGTCGCCCTCACCCACATCGGGCACGAGGTGGACAAGAAACTGGCTGAGGCGATGCCCGAGCTGGACGTCATCGTCGGCGCCCACAGCCACACGCGCATAGACAGCACGGTCATCGTTGGCGGCACGATTGTCACCCAGACGGAATGCTGGCTCAAGTATCTGGGCCAGACAACCGTCACCCTCCGCCGCGAGAATCGCCGTTCGTCCTGGACCGTTGCCGACAAGCAGTTCAGGCTCATCAACCTTGCCCGCCCCCTGCAGGAAGATGCCGAGGTGAAGGCGCTCATCAACGACTATAACGAGAAAAACACGCTGAAGGACGTACTCTGCGAAGCTACCCGCCAGTTCGACGGCACAGAGGCGCTTGCCAACGTCATGGCCGACGCACTCATAGACCGTCTGGACGTCGATATCGCCCTGCAGAACTCAGGCGGAGTGCGCATCCGCCAGCTGCCCAAGGGGAACGTGACAAAGGGCGACATCTTCACGCTCAACCCGTTCAACAACAACGTCTTCATCTATCGCATGACGCCTGCCAACCTGCGCGCTATGATCAGCCGTGCCCACCAGCGCAAGAGCCAACGTGCCGACCTGCAGCCTGGCGGCATCCGCTACACCATCTACACCCACGACGGCAAGGCCAACCGCATCGACATCACAGACCTGAACGGGAAGCCCCTTGACGAATCGCGCACCTACCGCGTAGCCATGAACAGCTACATCGCCACAGCCTACACCTTCTCACATGTCGGCGAGGGCGAGGAACTTCAGGACACGGACACCGAGCTGCTCATCGACTACCTTGCCAGCCAGTCCTCCATCTCGCCCCAGCCTGCCCGTACCGCTGTGGTGGAAAGATAATGGATAAAACATTTCAATGGAAACAATCTGAAACCACCATCACTTATAACTTATGAGAATTGGAATCATTGGCGCCGGCCATATCGCCATTAAGATGGCCATGACGTTGAAGGACACGCCCGAGCGGCGATATGCCGTCGCCTCGCGCGACTATGCCAAGGCTTGCGACTTTGCCGCTAAGTACGGCTTTGCCCGAGCCTACGGCTCATACGAAGACCTCGTCAACGACCCAGACGTTGACCTGGTCTATATCGCTACGCCCCATTCGCACCACTTCGCCCACATTTCGCTGGCCGTCAACCACGGCAAGGCGGTACTCTGCGAGAAGGCGTTCACCACGAACGCCCGCGAGGCCGAAGAGGCCATCCGTCTTGCCGAGAGCAAAGGCGTCTTCCTTACAGAGGCCATCTGGACGCGCTACATGCCTTTCTCGGCCACCATCCGCGAAACCATCGACAGCGGCATCATCGGCCAGCCCCAGCTGCTTAGCGCCTCGCTCTGCTACCCCATCGAGTGGAAAGAGCGCCTCGTCCGTCCCGAGCTGGGCGGCGGCGCGCTGCTCGATATCGGCATCTACCCCATCAACTTCGCCCGCATGTGCTTCGGTACCGACATTACCGACATCAGCTCAGCCTGCATCTGCGGCCCGACGGGCATGGACATGCAGGAGACGTTCACCTTCCTGTACGCCGACGGCCGTGTGGCAAACCTGCAGAGCAGCGCCCGTAGCGTCTGCCCGCGTCAGGGCATCATCTGCGGAACAGAGGGCTACATCATCGTCGAGAACATCAACAACCCCCTTCGCGCCGTTGTCTATAACCGCGACTACGAACCCATCCGTTCGCTCGAGGCCCCGCCCCAGCTGACAGGCTTCGAATATCAGGTCGATGCCTGCGAAGAAGCACTCCGAAACGGCTGGGTGGAAAGCCCCTACATGCCTCACGCAGAAACCATCGCCATTATGCGCATCATGGACAGCCTGCGTCAGCATTGGGGCGTGCGCTTCCCTTCGGACGAACAACCATAAAGCTCTTATAGTTTAGAGTTTAGTGTTTAGAGTTTAGCGTTTGGGAAAATAGTTTTGTTTACGAATACACGCATACAATGGTATTCACAAAAACATCAGAGGGCCGGAGCGATGCTCCAGCCCTCTGGCGTTTTTGAGGTTTGTTCAATTAGAAGTTCACACCCACGTTGAAGAAAAGGTTGCTGGTGCGGGCAACCTGAGCGAGGTCGTTCTTCTTTGCCAGGTTGTAAGCGCCGAACTGATAGCCGAGCTCAAGGTAGAGCATGTTCCACTCTGCGCCGCAGCCGAGCTTGAAGCCCATATCGGCAATCTTATAGTGCTTGGAGATTTCCTGTGTGAGGACCGTTTCGGCTACTTCATGATATTTGTACTTTCCGGAGATGTTGAACGAGAAATAGGGACCGAAGAAAGGCAGCACGGCGAGGCCGTCGGCAACTTCAACACCATATTTCATCAGCACAGGCACTTCAAGATAGTTGAAACTGGCAGAATTCTTTTCCTTCTTGGCGCCACGCTGGGTGTACCACACGCCACTCTCAAGGAAGAGGGGCACATCGGGACTGAGGCGGAAGCCGATGATGCCGGCCAGATTCATGCCCGTCTTCGTCCCACTGGGATTCCACGCATAGTCGCCCGTCAGGCTGGAGAAATTGGCGCCGACACGAAGGCCATAGTACAAATTACTCTCATCGAGAGAGAAACCACCGCTGCTGAACTGAGCGAACGAAGGTGCTGCAAAGCACACAGCTACAAGAGCTACTAAAAACTTTTTCATACTGCTTTTTGTTATTAGATTAACATACGTTTAACATTCTAACCGCAAAGTAACATCATTTATTTTATTTATGCAACTTTTTTTAAGAAAAAAAGGGAGTGACTCTTTTATATAGGCTTTTGGAGGTGTTCAGACAATTGTAGAAGTTCAGGAGTTCAGGAGTTCAGACAATAACAGGCGCGAACCTGCATACAGGACATTCGTCTGAACTCCTGAACTCCTGAACTCCTACACTCCTGAACTCCCCAAAATATCAATGTAAGATGAAGTAAACGAGCTCGCGCAGCAGGTTGCGTCCAACGTTGGCTGTGGCGCCGACACCCTTGCTCATACCGTCGTAGCGGCGGAAGGCGCTGATGATGTTCATGACCTTGACGGCGCTATAGTTGCGCATGCCTTGCAGGTAGTCGCTGACGCCCCAGGTGCTCTTCATGTCGAGATAGGCGGCTACGCCCTGTGGCGTGCGTTGAGGGGCGTAATAGGAGAGCATCAGATTGGCGTAGTAACTGAACAGCAACGGCAACACAGCTTGCAGGGGGAAGTTCTTCGGGTTGTCCTCCATGTACTTCGCTATCTTGTTTGCCTTGGCTATATCCTTGGCTATGAGGGCACTCTTAAGTTCAAAGACGTTATACTCCTTGCTGATGCCGGTGTACTCCTCCACCATGTCGGGGGTGATGTTTGTGGCGCCCTGCGGCATGTTGATGAGCAGTTTGTCGAGTTCGCTGACTAGGCGGTTCAAGTCGGCCCCGATGCTCTCAACCATCATCATGGTGGCTTTGTCGTCAATGGTGGCGTTGTGCTGGCGGGCATAGTTGGAGATGAAATACGGCAACAGGTCCTCCTTCATTTTCTTCGACTCGAACACAGCTCCCCCTGCTCGCTCGATGTCGCCCGTCACCTTCTTGCGCTTGTCGAGCGAGCCGTTCTTATGGCAGAAGACAAGGAGCGTCGAGGGCTGGGGTTTCTGCAGATAAAAGCTCAGGCCGTCGATTTCGTTCTTCAGGTTCTGTGCCTCCTTGACGATGATGACCTGGCGCTCAGCCATCATGGGATAGCGTTTGGCCAGCGAGAGGATGTTGCCCAGGTTGGTGTCCTGCGCATAGACGATGGTCTGGTTGAACTCCTGTTCCGACTCGTTCAACACCTCGGTGGCAAAGCGGTTGGCCAGTTGGTCAATGTAGTATGGCTCCTCGCCCATCAGGTAGTAGACGGGGCGGAAGCGGCGTTCTTTGATTTCCTTGAGAATGACTTCGTACGTTGTGCCTGCCATATCCTTTATTACCAGTCGTACTTCAGGTGCTTAACGGTTTTTTTCTCGTCGATGATCATGCGCAGCGAGTTCACGCCAATCATCACGTGGTCCTCGACGAAGTTCTGCGTGACGAGGGTGTCGCTCTGCTCGGTTTTCACTCCCTCGGGAACCATCGGCTGGTCGGACACCAGCAGGAGTGCGCCGGTGGGGATGTGGTTGGCAAAGCCGCAGGTGAAGAGGGTGGCAGTCTCCATGTCGACAGCCATAGCGCGCGTGGTGAGCAGGTATTCCTTAAACTTCTCGTCGTGTTCCCACACGCGGCGGTTGGTGGTATAGACGGTACCCGTCCAGTAGTCGTGGCTGCCGTCACGGATTGCCGACGACACGGCACGCTGCAGCATGAAGGCGGGCAGCGCAGGCACCTCAGGGGGATAGTAGTCGTTCGACGTTCCTTCGCCGCGGATAGCAGCTATGGGCAGGATAAAGTCGCCCACGTTCGTCTTGTTTGTTATGCCGCCACACTTGCCGAGGAACAGCACAGCCTTAGGACGGATGGCGCCCAGCAGGTCCATGATGATGGCGGCGTTGGGGCTGCCCATACCGAAGTTGATCATGGTGATGCCCTGTGCCGAAGCCGACGTCATGTTGGCATCCCGTCCCAGCACCTCGACGCCATATTTCTCGGCAAACAAATCGACGTATTTGCCGAAGTTCGTGAGGAGTATGAAGTCATCGAACGCCTCTAAAGGCCTTTTCGTATAACGTGGAAGCCAATTCTCCACGATTTCCTGCTTTGTTTTCATCGTATAACGTATTTTTTTCCTATATTTGCACGCTGAAATGATTTGCAAAGATAGTGATGTTTGAATTAAATCTACCACCTTTTGACGTAAAAATTTCCACCGAGGGTGGGAAAAAGCGCATTTTCGACTTCATCCGTAAGCGCTACGTCGCCCTGACGCCCGAGGAATGGGTGCGCCAGCACTTTGTCCATTTCCTTGCCGACTACAAGCAATACCCGGCTGCGCTCATGGCTAACGAGGTGAACCTAAAGCTGAACGGCATGTCGCGCCGTTGCGACACGGTGGTCTATGACCGCAGTCTGGCGCCTCGCGTCATCGTCGAGTACAAGGCTCCCTCCGTCGAAATCACGCAGAAGGTGTTCGACCAGATCTGCCGCTACAACATGGTGCTGCAAGTGTCCTACCTCATCGTCAGCAACGGCCTCGCACACTATTGCTGCCGCATGGACTATGCGGCTCAGGACTATTCCTTCCTGCCCGACATCCCGTCATACGACGAGCTGCTCAACGGCTGACGCCCTCAGACGGTTTTTTTCACGCGAATTCCCACAAAAAATTGTTTTCTTTGCAGCTCATGACAGACGTCAGCAAGGATGTTCATCTATTTGTCTTTCCTGATGCCATACAGATAGCCCAGCAGGGCCATCTTGCCGCGCATGGTCTCGCGGGGGGTGAATTCGCCGTTCACCCACATATAGCGGATGTTGAAGAACGACTCCTGCCGTGGCCATCCGCCGTCCGTCCAGTCGGGGTAGCAACGCTCGAGGATGATACGGGCGTCTCCCCCGTTACCGGCGCTCCAAGTCTCCGTACCATTGAAGGGCGTCTGCCCCGGGTGAGTGCCAGGCACGCCGTCGTTGCGTCCCGTGGTGTAGCAGTCCACGATGTGGCGCTCGCCCAGCCCTGTCATCTCAACGGTATTTGTGGGGTTACGTCCTAGTCCCCACCCCGCCTCGCTGTACATGGCGCGCTCCAGCACCTGACGGCGGACGTTGTCGGTTGTCGCGTAGTGGGCCATCATCACCAGCTGAAGGTTCTCTGAGGTCTGCCAGCGGGTATCGTTGGCCGTACGGCGCGACGGGCGCAGCGAGAGCTTCGACACGTTGTTCTCGTCGGCATGCGTCTGGACGCTGGCCTTCATGTTCTCATAGAGTTCCGTGTAGTGGCGCTCGTGCGGACAGGTGAGGTAGGCTGCCGTGCCCCATATCTGGTAGTAGGCGTTGCGGCTCTTGTTGAAGAGGGGCGTTGTCATGTCCTTGATGACGCTCTCCTCGGCCATCAAGCGCTCCCACTCCGTGTCGCCCGTCACGTTGTAGAGGTAGGCAGCCGCCATCTGACGGAAGTCGCGTCCGCGCATGCGGGCGCTTCCGATGTCCTGCGTGTCATCGAGCTGCTGGTTGTCCTGACGGCTGGCGAAGCGGAAGGCCTTGACGGCCTCCTGCGTATAGTAGTCAAGCAGTTGCCGATGCTCGTCCTTGTCGCCCTGAGTGGCACACAAGACGCGGAAGGCCTCGGCCATCATGGCGCAGTTGGCGGCATTGGCCCACGCAGCCATCGTCGTACATCCCGCCTGGAACATGATGGTCCACTCTTTCGACGGGTTCGTGACACCCTGCGAATAAGCCTCTCCGTCGCGGATGCTGAGGAAGAAGTCCACTTCGTTCCTGGCCTCGTCCATGAGGTCGGGGATGCCGTTGCCGCTCTCGCGGATGCCCAGGTTGTCTTCGGTCAGACGTCCGCCCGTGAGGAGATAGGGCAGCAGCATGTCGTAGATGTTGCTCACGTGCGCCAGATGGCGGTCCCAGTCGAAGGCGTCGGAATGGCCTCCGCGCACCTCGGTATTGACGGGGTTGCCCGGCAGGCGATGCTGCCAGAAATACGACTCGAGGGCAGGCTTGAAGTGAGGCTCGTCCCACACGTCGCCGCGCATCTTCCGCCAGTCGGGGTGCCAGGGGTGCAGGTCGGTCTTAAAGATCGTGAACCCCACGGGGTCCACCTCGGGGATGAACCGAGGCTGACGCGGCACAGGGTTGACATGCTCAGGGTCAATCGGTTCGCCCAGACGCATGTAGTAGTAGCCACTGACAGAGTAGCGGTAGGGTTGGAAATAGACCTTGTCGTCGATGTCGAAGTCCATGCTGCAGCCCACGTCTTCGACCACCAGGCGGTAGCGCCCGGCCTTTGCCTCGGTGAAGTCGATGTTCCACACGTCCGAGCCCGTCAGGTCCTTCCTGCCTGCCTCATGCTCATGGTCGGCGGCATGCTTCCAGAAACGCACCTTACCTACAAGGCGCGACTTCTTCATCACGACGTTGTAGAGCCATACCTTCTTGCCCTCGAACGACGAGTAGTCGCGCTGTCCACCATCGCCTAACCAGAGGTAAAGGTCGGCGGCCTTCACCGTCTCAGAAGGGCTGTAGCCGAGGATGTTCACGTGCACGGCCTCCGAAGGCGTCGTCCAGATGTCGAACCGCACGTCGGCCGAAGCCACGTCAGCCCCCACGCCGGCAGGGATGTCAACTGTGTACGTGCAGCCCTGACGCATCGGACGGGGCAGGCGGAGGAACACCCAGTGGTCCAGCTCGCTGGTCAACGTGTGGTCGGTATGCATCGGCTTCGACTTGCGCCAGGCCTCCACGGCATGCTGCGTGCCGAACCCCTTGTCGTCGTCCGAGCGAACCGTCCACTCCCCCGCTCTGCCCACAGCCACGACATTCAGGCGCGGCAGGAACACCTTGAGCGTGTCGTCACCCTCGACGAACGTATGGCCCAGATAGGCACTCGCCCCTGTGGCATCATCGCGGTAGCGCACCTCGCCGTCGCGGAACAGCAGCATCAGGTACTCCCTGTCCACCACACGCAGTTCAACGAACTTAGTCGCAGACGCCCGGCCGGCCAGCATCGCCAGCACAAGCAAAAAGAACCAAGGCAATTGTTTTCTCATAGCACAGAAAGAAAAGATGATATTACGATGCAAATATAGCACAACTTTTTAACTCACAAAACAATTTGCACAAAAATCTTTTCCGTTGACAATACAAAGAAACTATTAAAATAGAAAAAGGGACGTACCAAAGTCGTTCTCTTTTGGTACGCCCCAAAGGGTTGATGCGAAAGGATAAGGGTTAGGCCTCGGCTTCGGGCACGACGTCGTTGGCGGGCTTCGGAGCTACGGTAGCTTCGTCCTCAGCCTTCTTGCGACGGATGGTGCGCTTCTTCTTGGGCTTCTCCTCGGGAGCCACAATCTTCACGCCGGCAAGTTCGGGGTCGATCATGATTCGGCCGCAGTACTCGCAGACAATGACTTTCTTACGCATCTTGATGTCGAGCTGGCGCTGGGGCGGAATCTTGTTGAAGCAGCCACCGCAGGCGTCGCGCTGAACATAGACGATGCCAAGGCCGTTGCGGCTGTTCTTGCGGATGCGCTTGTAGGACATCAGCAGACGGGGCTCAATCATCAGCTCCTTCTTCTTGGCCTGCTCGCGCAGCTCTTCTTCCTTCTGGCGCGTCTCGGAGATGATGTCGTCGAGTTCGCTCTTTTTGTCGTCGAGGGTTACCTCCTTGTCGGCGATGATGGTCTTGATCTTCTCGATCTCCTCAAGGCAGATGCGCTGCTTGGCAGCACCTTCACGCAGACGCTTGTTAGCCAGCTCAATCTCGAGGTTCTCGAACTCAATCTCCTTGTTCAGGGCGTCGAATTCGCGGTTGTTGCGCACGTTGTCGAGGTCCTTGGTGTACTTATCGACCAGCGCCTGCGCCTTGTCGATGGTGCGGCGATTCTCGCCGTCAGCAGCCTTCATGGTGTTGAGGTCGGTCTGGTAGTTGTTCACACGAGTCTGCAGACCGGCAATCTCGTCCTCAAGGTCTTGAACCTCAAGGGGCAGCTCGCCGCGCAACGTCTTGATTTTGTCGATTTCGGAATAGATGGTCTGAAGCTGATAGAGGGCCTTAAGCTTCTCCTCGACCGTCATGTCCTGGGGATTGATTTTTTTTGCCATAATGATGTACTCTGTTTATAGGGTTTGTATAGGATTCGTATTCAGTTCGGTGAGCTCGGCGCGCAGTTTGGGGAAGCGCTCCTTCAACAGGCGCTGCAGGAGGCAGGGCGTAAATTGCTCGCTCTCGTAGTGTCCCATTTCGACCATGAGGATTTCATCGTCGTGGCCGAAATAGTCGTGATAGTGTATCTCGCCGGTGATGAAGCAGTCTGATCCGGCGCGGATGGCGTCGCGCAGCAGGAAGGCTCCCGCCCCTCCGCAGAGAGCAACACGGCGGATGGAACGTCCCGTCAAGCGGTTGTGGCGCAGGGCGCTGACAGAGAAACGCTCCTTCAGCAGGGTAAGGAACGAGGCTTCGTCGGCAGGCTCCGCTAGAGCGCCCACGACGCCGGCTCCGCCTTCGAGCGCTCCGACGTCCTTGTGCGTCAGCAGCTCTACATCGGTCAGGCCTATGCGACGTGCAATCTCGTAGTTCACACCGCCCACGGCATTGTCCAGACTGGTGTGGGCGGCATAAACGGCAATGCCCTGACGGACAGCCTGAATGGTGCAGCGCTCCACGAATGTACGGCCAACGACAGCCTTCAGCGGATGGAACAGCAAGGGATGATGGGCAACGACCAGGTTCAAACCCTTCGCTGCCGCCTCGGCAATCACTTCTTCCGTGACGTCCAGACACAATAAAGCCCCTGTAACATCCGCCTCTGTCAGTCCGATTTGCAAGCCGGAATTGTCAAAATCGTCTTGCAACGGCAGCGGCGCGAACTGTTCAAGGGCAGCAATAACCTCTTTAACTTTCATCCGTACCGGAATTTGTGGGGCAAAGGTACATATAAATAAGGAAAAAGCAAAGTCATCCGGAAAAAAATCGTAAAATGACATTAAAAATTTGGTTTTTCGCTTGGCTCACCCTATCTTTGCCCACCAAATGAAGTCGCAACGCAACAAGACCATCACTCTGACGGAGGCGGAGAGGAAGGAGCTCAAAAAGAGCCTTTTCTCAGTCCGGCGACTGCCGGAGGATTTCACCGACACCACCATCCGTGCCGACCTCTTCAAGGTTATTGGACGCATCCCCGACCATTTTGCCGACCTAATCATCATCGACCCGCCTTACAACCTCAGCAAGACGTTCGGTACATCCACATTCAAGGCCATCTCAGACGATGACTACCGCGCCTACATCCGCTCGTGGCTGCCGCGAGTCATCGACAAGCTGAAGCCCGACGGCAGCCTCTACATCTGCGGCGACTGGCGCAGCAGCGCCATCATCTACAACGAACTACGTCCCTTCCTGCACATCCTCAACCGCATCACGTGGCAACGGGAGAAGGGGCGCGGCGCCATGCAGAACTGGAAAAACGCCATGGAGGACATCTGGTTTGCCGTTGCCGACCCGAAAAACTACTGTTTCAACACCGATTCCGTCATGCAGCGCCGGCGGGTCATCGCTCCTTACCGCCACGCCAGCGGGACACCCAAGGACTGGGAGGAAACGGCCGAAGGCAACTTCCGCAACACCCATCCCTCGAACTTCTGGGACGACATCAGCGTCCCATATTGGTCGATGGCCGAAAACACGGATCACCCTACGCAGAAGCCCGAAAAACTGATAGCCAAGCTCATCCTCGCTAGCAGTAACCCGGGCGACATGGTCTTCGACCCCTTCCTGGGCAGCGGCACAACCTCCGTTGTTGCCAAAAAGCTGGGTCGGCATTACTGCGGGATTGAACAGGACGAGACCTACGCCTGTCTGGCTGCAAAACGTCTCCAACTCGCCGACACCGACAAGACCATCCAAGGGTACACCGACGGCGTCTTCTGGGAACGTAACACCGCCATTCAACAGCGAAAACACTAAGAACCGTCTTTTTCACAGCGAAATAAACTTTTTATTCTATTTTTTAACTACGAATTTCAAGAATTATACGAATTCCTGAGACTAGGACTTTCTTCACTACGTATTTTACGAATTATGAGAATTACTGGAATTCGTAGTTAAAATAGAAATCATACTCCATGAAACACCTAGATGGAAGAAAGAGGCATACTTTTTTTTGGGGGTCTAATCACATGATAGAAAAGCAATAACGATGAAAAACACCTTCTGAGAATCGTGTTTTTTCAAATCTCTTGAGAGTGGCACGAGTTTTTTTAAAAAACAAAAAATTGCGCAAAGCATTTTCTTTTCAAAGAAGATAATTTCCATTTGTAAACATCGAGAAGAGTAGAAGTTTACAACCCCACAACATACATAATTCATAAAGCATGTTTTGAATTGTAAACAAACCCAGAATACTTAACAAAGACATATATGCACGTCCATTAATCATCGGTCTATGGGTCATTTTGCAGGATAAAATCTCTCGTACTTCCTGTAAATAAGGGTGTTTCAGAGTTCAAGCAGCTTGGGGCAATAATCGTCAAAAAAAATGCGTCAATGGGTCATTTTGCAGGATAAATTGTTAGAAATACCGCCAAACACTACCTTTGTGGGTTTAAGGAACCCCATAAAAGGTAGAAAATGTATAAATTGAAATGCCCGGTGTGTGGCTCATCGCACACGATGAAGAACGGAAAGCGTAAAGGAGTCCAGCTTTACGTATGTAGAGAATGCCGGTATCAGTTCCGCAACAGCAAGGAAGTCCCCATATCAGAACTTTGGACCGCCTATCAGGAAGGGAAGCAGACCATTTCGGAACTGGCAGCATCATATGGCATGAGCCAGTCCACCATCAAGCGCAGACTTCGGAATATAGACAAGACGTGGGTACAGCCTCTGCTGTCGGGTTCAGGCTTCGTTCATCTTGACGCGACTTACTGGGGGCACAACTGGGGCATCATGCTTGGACTTGACGAGGAGAGCGGCAAGCCACTCTATCTGGAGTTC
>JAILEU010000179.1 GCA_024697785.1 Bacteroidaceae bacterium
AATTTTGGATTACATTTTGAAATATTTCCCGCGAAGCGGCTCCCCCAAAAAAACAAAAAAGGGATTGACTTGCGTCTATCCCTTTCTTTCCTTCGTAGCAAAAAAGGGATTGACTTGCGTCTATCCCTTTTTCCCTACTTCGTAGCGCCTACGGGATTCGAACCCGTGTACCCGGCGTGAGAGGCCGGTATCCTAGACCCCTAGATGAAAGCGCCATAGGACGAGGCTTTTGCACCTCTTGCAAAACCGGTGGATGCGGAAGCTGGGGGATTCGAACCCCCGGTACGGTAACCCGTACGGCAGTTTAGCAAACTGCTGGTTTCAGCCACTCACCCAAACTTCCAGACGGAGGTTCCGCTTGCGCTTCTACCGTTTTGCGGGTGCAAAGATAGGGCGACTTTTTGTTTCTCGCAACAAAAATCGAAAAAAAGTTTGACTTCATGTCATTTTTTTTGTTTTTTCGCCGAATGTGCGCTATCTTCGCAGCGAAAAAAACAGGCCAACATGTCAACAAACCAACAAGAGATGCCTCGCGGCTGCCGGCTGATCACGTTCCAGGAATGCAGCGACACGCGCGGGAGCCTCGCGGTGGGCGAGGCGCGGCGGCAGATACCGTTCGTCATCGAACGCGTGTTCTGGATCTACGGCGTGCCGCCGGGCCAGAGCCGCGGCGAACACAGCCACAACGAGTGCAGCGAGGTCATCGTGCCCGTCGCGGGCGCCTTCGACATGGTGGTCGACGACGGCGAGCGGCGCGTCACCGTCCGCATGGACACCCCCCAGAGGGGCATCCTCATCCCCCCCGCCGTGTGGTGCCGGCTCGAGAACTTCGCCCCGGGCACCGTCTGCGTCGTCTTCGCCTCGCACCCCTACAACGCCTCGGGCTATACGAACGACTATGCCGAGTACCGCGCCAGCATGGTCCACACGGTGGCGTACGACGCCACCCATGCCGACGAGTGGAACGCCTTCGCGGCGAAGGCCAAGAACGCCACGTTCATGCTCGACCGCCGCTACATGGACTATCACGCCGACCGCTTCCGCGACTGCTCGCTCCTCTTTTATAAAAAAGGAGAGCTCATCGCCGCCCTGCCCGCCAACTGGGACGAGGCCGGGAGCACCGTCTGCTCGCACGGCGGACTGACCTACGGCGGGCTGATGCTCTCGCCGGCCATCACGGCGGTGGAGGCGCTGGAGGTGTTCAGCTGCGCGGCGGACTACTACCAGAAACGGCTCGGCGCCGTCAGATGGATGTACAAGCCCGTGCCCTACATCTACCACCGCCAGCCGGCCGAGGAGGACCTCTACGCCCTGTTCCGCCTGGGCGCCACGCTGCACAGCCGCGCCATCTCGTCGGTCGTGGACCTGACGGGGCGCCCGCCCATGCGCGAGCTGCGCCGACGCGGCGTCAGGAAAGCCCTCGCCGCTGGCATCACCTGCACCGAAAGCTCCGACCTGGCCGCCTTCTGGCCCATCCTGACCGAGGTGCTGCAGACACGCCACGGCCGCAGGCCTGTCCACACGCTCGACGAGATGGAGCTGCTCCGCAGCCGCTTCCCCGAACACATCCGCCTCTTCCTCGCCCTCCGTCCCGACGGCCAGCCGGTGGCCGGCACGGTGGTCTATGAGACCGAGCGCGTGGCACACGCACAGTACATCGCCGCGTCCGCCGAAGGAAAGGCCCTGGGCGCCCTCGACAGCCTCTTTGACTGGCTGATGGGACAGCGCTATGCCGACCGCGCATACTTCGACTTCGGCATCTCGACCGAACAGGGCGGCACGTGGCTCAACGAAGGCCTGCAGTTCCAGAAAGAAGGCTTCGGCGCACGGGCCGTCGTCTACGACGCCTACGAAATCCGCCTTTAAGCGTTTTTTTTGCTTTTTTGCTTGTTTTAACAAAAGACAAGCCGTATCTTTGTGGCTGAAAAAGGATTCTTAGATGTTCCATCTAACAGAGTAAGCTATGAAAAAACAACTCTTTCTGGCCCTGATGGGGCTGGCCTGTCTGACAAGCTGCGTGGAGGAGATTGACACCCGCAACCGTTATACCTTCATGGGCGAAACCGTCGGCAGCTTCCTGGAGAAGAACAGCGAGCTGTACGGCGACTTCAACTACATTCTCGACCGTGCGGGGCTGATGAGCCTGCTGAAGGCCTACGGCTCGTACACCTGCTTCGCCCCGACGAACGACGCCGTCGAGCGCTACCTCTTCCAGCAGGACAGCATCTGGCGCGCCTCGCTGCAGCCCGGCTCGCGCAAGGAGGTCTGGACAGGCATCACCTCGCCCAGGCTCGAGGACCTCACCGACTCGATGTGCAACGTCATCGCCAAAACACACGTGCTGCCAAAGGCCTTCCTGACGACCGACATGGAGGGCGACGTCGTCCCGTCGATGAACCTCAACGACCGCTTCCTCACCATGAGCTTCGGCGTCGATGAGAACCTCCACAGCGTCATGTACATCAACGGCGCACGCCTCACCGTCTATGACGAGGAACAGGAGAACGGCGTGGTCCACACCGTGGCCGACGTCCTCAACCCCTCGACCAATACCCTGCCCGCACAGATTGCCGAGATGCCCTTCCTCAGCATCTTCTCGGACGCCCTCACGCGCACCGGCCTCGAAGGCACCATGCAGCTCTACAAGGACGACAACTACACCGAGGCCAACAAATGGGCCTCGAACGCCGACATGAGCAGCGGCGCCCTGCCCTACCCGCCCAACCGCTACTTCGGCTACACCGCCTTCTGCGAACCCGACAGCGTGTTCCACGCCAACGACATCTGGAACATCGAGGACCTCTACGCCCGCTGCCGCCAGTGGTACCCCAACGCCACCAACCCCGACTTCACCAGCCCCGACAACGCCCTCTGGCAGTTCGTGGCCTACCACCTGCTCGACTGGCACCTGCTCTACACACGCCTCGTCTGCTACAACGTGACGGGCAAGACGGGCGGCGTGTCGTTCAAGTCAGAGAACCACTTCGCGCGCACCGCCGACCGCGCCGAACACTACGAGACCAAGCTGGGCACGATGCTGAAAATCATGATGCCGCGCAGCAGCGACATCATCGCCCCCGACGAGAACGGCAACATGCGCGAATACCGCAACACCATCTTCCTCAACTACTCGAAGGAGGTCAGCCGCAACAGCGTGCCCGCCACGCCGTGGGACGTCCGCGTCGGACCCAAGCAGGTGCCCCTCAACGTCCGCGTCATGGACCCCGCCGAGGTGCTGGCCGACACGCTGCACTACCCCGGCTTCTCGCAGGAAGCCCTCAACGGCACCATACACCTCATCGACAACCTCCTCATCTACGACGACGACATCATGGCGGGCTACGTCCTCAACGGCGTCATCCGCATCGACTACAGCGCCCTGGTGCCCGAACTCACCAACAACCACCTGCGCTGGTACGACGGCACCGCCGGCTACCAGTTCACGTCCGACGTCGGCTTCTTCATGCCCAACAGCTGGAGCGACCACGTGAAGGTGTTCAACGACGAGTGCCGCCTCTCGTACCTCGCCCCACGCGACGGCTTCGACGAATACCAGGGCGACCTCTGCATCTGCAAAGGCCAGTTCGACTTCGCCTACCGCCTGCCGCGCGTCCCGCCAGGGACCTACGAGCTGCGCATCAGCTACATCGGCGGCGCCGACCGAGGCATCGTCCAGTTCTACGTCGACGACGAAATCACCGGCATCCCCGTCGACAACCGCATCTACGCCGACAACCCCCGCATAGGCTACGTCGCCGACAACCTCACCGACGACAACGGCGTGGCCAACGACAAGCAGATGAAAAACCGCGGCTACCTGAAGCTGCCCTCGGGCTACTACGCCCCCTACGTGGGCGGCGCAGCACGCAAGTACACCCACGGCGTACGCCTCGTCGTCACCACCAAGTACTTCAGCCGCGACATCCACTGGATACGCATCAAGAACGTCCACGACACCGACAGCGGCTCAGACTTCTACAACCACGACTTCATCGAGCTCGTGCCCGTCAGCTGGCTCCGCCGCGAGGACATCCCCTTAGAAGAAAAGCGCCAATAAGCCCCCGGAAGACTCCGGAATATCCGGAATCTCCGGAAAATCCGGAAAACCGGGAAACTCCAGCCCTTCCAGAAGCCCCAGTTTTTCCAGTCCCCCAGCCCCCCGGACCCGCCTGCGGCGCAGCCTCCTCCGGGCGCCCTTGACGGCGTCCGCTCACCCCAAATGTTGAATAATGCGTAAAAAAATAGGATTCCGGAAAATAAAACAAAAGAAATATTTGTCACCATTTTTTGAAAAAACCCATCAAATAATTTGCACGTTTGTTTTTTCTGCGTTAATTTTGTCCCGTGAAAAACGATGGGCCACTATGCCCACAATAGAGAGAATAGAGAGAAATCTATAAATAGCGCTATATGAACAAAATGAAAGCACCACTGAAAGCTCTTGCCGTCATTCTGGCCATGAGCCTTTCCCTTGTTGCCTGTAAAGAGGACATCGACACCAGCAACCGCTACACGTTCCTTGGTGAGACCGTCGGAAGCTATCTGCAGAAGCATCCCGAGCTTTACAGCGACTTCAACTACATCCTTGAGCGCACAGGCCAGATGAGTCTGCTGAAGGCCTACGGCTCGTACACCTGCTTCGCCCCGACGAACGACGCCGTCGAACGCTACCTGTTCCAGCAGGACAGCATCTGGCGCGCCTCGCTGCAGCCCGGCTCGCGCAAGGAGGTCTGGACGGGCATCACCTCGCCCAAGCTCGAGGACCTCACCGACTCTATGTGCAACGTCATCGCCAACACCCACATCCTGGCTCAGGCCTTCCTGACGACGGACATGGAGGGCGACGTCGTCCCCGCACAGAACCTCAACGACCGCTTCCTCACCATGAGTTTCGGCGTCGATGAGAACCTCCACAGCATCATGTATATCAACGGCGCCCGCCTGACCGTCTACGACGAGGAACTCGAGAACGGCGTCCTCCACACCGTGGCCGACGTCCTCAACCCCTCGACCAACACCCTGCCCACGCAGATTGCCGACATGCCCTTCCTCAGCATCTTCTCGGACGCCCTCGTGCGCACAGGCCTTGAGGACGAGTTGCAGCTCTACAAGGACGACAACTACAAGGACGCCGACAAGATTGCCACGAAGGCCGACATGAACGGCGGCCCCCTGCCCTACCCGCCAAACCGTTACTACGGCTACACCGCCTTCTGCGAAACCGACAGCGTGTTCCACGCCAACAACATCTGGAACATCGAGGACCTCTACGCCCAGTGCCGCAAGTGGTATCCCAATGCCACCAACCCCGACTTCCGCAGCCCCGACAACGCCCTCTATCAGTTCGTGGCCTACCACCTGCTCGACTGGCACCTGCTCTACACGCGCCTCGTCTACTTTAACCTCAAGGGCCGCACGGGCAACGTGTCGTACAACTCCGAGAACCACTTCTCGAAATACTCCGACCGCGTCGAGTACTACGAGACCAAGCTGGGCACCCTTCTGAAGATTATGATCCCGCGCAGCAGCGACGTCGCCGCCCCCGACGAGAGCGGCAATATGCGCGAATACCGCAACACCATCTTCCTCAACTACTCGAAGGAGGTCAGCCGCAACACCGTGCCCGCCACGCCGTGGGACGTCCGCGTCGGACCCAAGCAGGTGCCCGTCAACGTCCGCATCATCGACCCCTCTGAGGCTCTGGCCGACACCATCCGCTTCCCCCGCTTCTCGCAGGAAGCCCTCAACGGCTCCATCCACCTTCTCGACAACCTCCTCGTCTATGACGACGACGTCATGGCCGGCTACGTCCTCAACGGCATCATCCGTATCGACTGGGCCGCCGTGGTGCCCGAGCTCACCAACACCCACCTGCGCTGGTACGACGGCACCGCCGGCTACTCCTTCGTATCGGGCGGCGACGTAGGCTTCTTCATCCCCGACGGCTACAGCAAGCACGTCCGCATCTACTCCGAGGAATGCCGCCTCTCGTACTGCGCCCCGCGCGACGGCTGGGACGAGTATCAAGGCGACCTGCTCACCTGCCGCGGCCCGTACGACTTTGCCTACCGCCTGCCGCGCGTCCCGCCAGGGACCTACGAGATCCGCGTCAGCTCCATCAACGAGCCCGCTCGTGGCGTGGTGCAGTACTACGTCGACGGCGAGGTCACCGGCATCCCCAAGGACAACCGTATCTACGCCACCGACCCGCGCATCGGCTACGTCTCCGACCGTAGCACCGACGACAACGGCGTGGCCAACGACAAGCAGATGAAGAACCGTGGCTACCTGAAGCTGCCTATCAGCTACTGGGCACCCGCCGTCGGCGGACAGGCACGTAACTACACCCACGGCGTCCGCATCGTCCTCACCACCAAGTACCTCACCAACGACATCCACTGGCTGCGCATGAAGAACGTGAACGACAACGACGGTGGCGGCGACTACCTGAACCACGACTACCTGGAAATCGTTCCCGTCAGCTGGCTCCGCCGCGAGGACATCTCGCTCGAGGAAAAGCGCGAATAACTCTGCACACCCTGCGGGGCATAATATCTGCCCCCTCCCCACCGCGGGACAAAACACGTGAACACAACTTCCCCACCGCGGGACAAAACATCAGTCGGGCACATCAATCGATGCGCCCGACTCACTTTAACGCCTCAACGGCAGAAAAATATCAGTCTTCGCCTCAGCGGTAGAGGATGATAGCCTTACACTCAGCGCTAGAGGATGATGGTCTTACCTTCAGCGGTAGAGGATGATAGCCTTCGCCTCAGCGGCGGACGGTGACATGTATGCAGTTTTCGCCGCGTTCGAAGATAGCGAAACAGCGGCTCTGGGCCCGAAGACGGGTGACGATGGAGACGAGGATGCCCGTCAGCGTCTCTGGATCGGCATAGACGATGCCAGCCACGTCGTGCGGGTCGCGGACGGCTGTCATCCACTCATCGGCATTGGCCATGCGGTAGAAGCGCTCGTAGGAAAGGTCGAAGGTGGTGGCGAAGCAATGGGTGGAGTTAGGCACGGCATTGCGGTTGCCCGAGGCGCGCAGGCGGGCCACATCCTCCACGGTGCGCAGCACGGAGGTGACGATAATGCGATAGTCGCCGAGCCCGGCAGCCCGCACGCTGTCGCGGAACGACACGCCAATGTCCCTGACGAGGGCTTCGGCAGCGGCGGTCAGGAAGGGGATGGAGTATTCGAGCGAATCGACGGTGTAGGCATCACAACTCTCTATGAACGTGAGCCCGGCCGTTGCCGCCTCAGCCCCCTCGCGCGTCTCAAGCGGCGTGCGAAGGCCAAAGCGCTTGGCGGCCTCCAGCTGCACGGCGTTGCGGTCGTTCAGCACCGCCGCATGGCGCGCCTGCATGTCGGGATTAGGCTCCCAGTGAAGCGTATCGACCGTGCAGAGCGAATCGGGCACAAACTGGGCTGTGGCAGAGAGACTTGAGAAAAAACTAAAACATAAAACGAAAACTAAAACCTTAAAATAGTCAGGACATTCTGCTTGCCAGACCATCTTCAAAGTTTTAGTTTTAGTTTTAAGTTTTAGTTCCATATCATTGTATCGTAAACGCATAGATGCAGAAGGTGTTCGGGGCGATGCGTCCGTGCATGACGTTGCCCTCGACGCGCTGCTGGAAGGTGCGCGGCAGGATGGCCGCAGGGTTCTGCACGGTGTTCTCGAGGTCGGGATTATCGCTGTGGAGGACGATGTGCTCGCCGTCCGTCAGCACCTGCTTCTTCTTCAGTCCGTTGAAGGTGAGGTCGAAGCGGCGCGGCTCGCTGGCGGTGTTCACCACCTTCACAATCACCTGATTCTTCGCCTTGTCCAGCACCGCCGAGGCAAAGAGGCCGTCCTGGTCGTCGTTGCCGGCGACAGCCTTGCCGTTCTCGGTGAGGGTGAGGACGTTGGTGCCGCGGTGGGTGCTGTAGAGCTGCTGGACATAGTAGCTGCAGGTGCGGACGCTGCGCAGGTTGTCGTACCAGATGAGGTCGGGGCGCCACTGCCAGCCCTCGACGTGGGCGAACAGCGGAGCGTAGGTGGCCATATAGACGACGTCGGCATTGCGCTCGAGGCCGGTCATGAAGGCCGCCTCCATGAGCGAGGCGTTGAAGTGGTTGTACTTCTTGCCGCGTCCGTGGCAGGCATATTCGCCGGCAAACACCTTCGGGCCCTTGCGGTCGTAGGTGTCGTAGCGGTTGGCATGGCTGATGAACCAGCTCTCGGGGGCGTAGTAGTGCTCATCGACGAGGTCGGCCTTCAGGCGGCGCATCTCAGGCCAGAGGAAGTCGAACTGCTCGCCGCTGTTGTAGGGGCCGGCGGTGCCGATGATGTTGATTTCGGGGTGTTCCTTGCGCAGGGCGGCGATGAAGGGCTCCACGTGGTCGATGTACTCCTGCCCCCACTGCTCGTTGCCGACGGCGAGGAACTTCAGGCCGAAGGGTTCGGGGTGGCCCATGTCGGCACGCACCTTGCCCCACTTCGTATCGACGCTGCCGTTGGCAAACTCAATGAGGTCGAGGGCATCCTGCACATAGGGCTGCAGCTCGTCCACGGGGACGTGGGCGTTCTCCTCGGGACGGTTCTGGAACTGGCAGGCGAGGCCGCAGCTGACGACGGGCAGCGGGGCCGCACCGATGGCCTCGGAGAGGCAGAAGAACTCGTAGAAGCCGAGGCCGTAGGTCTGGAAGTAGTCGGGGAAGAAGCGGTAGTCGAAGGTGTAGTGCCAGCGGTTCTCGTTCAGCGGACGGTTCTCGGCCGGACCGACGGTGTTCTTCCAGTTGTAGCGTGTGGCGAGGTCTGTGCCCTCGACGATGCAGCCGCCGGGGAAGCGGAACACGCCGGGATGGAGGTCGGCCAGCGCCTGCACGAGGTCGTTGCGTAGGATGCCGCGCCACGCATCGGCGGGAAAGAGGCTGACGTGCTCCAGATCGACGCTGTTCCTCCCCACGAGGAAGATGCGCAGCTGCGCCTTCGGATGGGTGAGGGGCGACTCAATGGACACCTCGTACTTCTTCCACTCGCTGCCTTCGAAGGTGATCTCCTTCTCGGCAAACTGCTGGCGCTCGCCCATCGTGTTGGGCAAGGCGAGCTGGACGCGCACCTTTGCACTCCGCGAACCGGCGGGGACGCGTGCCCAAACGGAGAAGTTGTACGTCTTGCCCTGCTCGACGCCGATGCCGAAGAATCCGTCGTTCGTGAGGGCGGTGAACTTGTCGTGATGGCCGCTGTAGCCGAGGCGGACGTAGTTCGGGTTGCGGTCGAAGGGGCCGTCGCCCTTGCGCAGCTCGACGTTGCCGGCCACCTGCCAGCCCGTGAAGGCGTAGGGGAAGTCGAACGAGCGGTTCTTCACCAGCTCGGCGTAGAGGCCTCCGTCGGCACCGTAGTTGATGTCCTCGAAGAAGATGCCATACATGGTGGGCTGGATGGGAGCGCCCACCTTCTTGAGATTCACCTGATAGTCGTGGACAGGCAGGGAGTTCCAGTCGGCATTGCCGGGCTGGGCCGAGGCCGATGCCGCACATAGCAGGGCGGCCAGGAGAAGGGATGATGTCTTTTTCATGTACAAGTCTGAATGTGGATTATGTCTTTCTATTTTCGGTTTTGAGGGGACAAATATACACATTTCCTTTTAAAAACGCGCGCAAAAGGGAGAAAAAAGCACGACATGCACATTTTTCTTCTCCTTTTAGCCGATTATCCAATTATTATGTTTATCTTTGTTGGCTCATTGCAGACACTACACACAACAAAAACATAAAAAAAATCTGAAATGAAACGAACCATCATCATCACTGGCGGAGCCGGGTTCATCGGCAGCCACGTCGTCCGCCTCTTCGTGAACAAGTATCCTGAGTATCACATCATCAACGTCGACAAGCTGACGTATGCCGGCAACCTCGCCAACCTGAAGGACGTGGAGGACAAGCCGAACTACACCTTCGTTCACGCCGACATCTGCGACTTCGACACCATCTATGCCCTCATGCAGCGTGTGCACGTCGACGGCATCATCCACCTGGCAGCCGAAAGCCACGTGGACCGCAGCATCAAGGACCCCTTCACGTTCGCCAAGACCAACGTCATGGGCACGCTGTCGCTGCTGCAGGCCGCCAAGCTCTATTGGGAGAGCCTGCCGGAGGGCTTCGAGGGGAAGCGCTTCTACCACATCTCGACCGACGAGGTGTACGGCGCCCTTCAGATGACGCACCCCGAGGGCATCCAGCCCCCCTTCACCACGAAGGCCAGCAGCGGCGAGCACCATCTGGCCTACGGCGAGCAGTTCTTCACCGAGGACCTCAAGTACCAGCCCCACAGCCCCTACAGCGCCGCCAAGGCATCGTCGGACCACTTCGTCCGCGCCTATCACGACACCTACGGCCTGCCCACCATCGTCACCAACTGCTCGAACAACTACGGCCCCTACCAGTTCCCAGAGAAGCTCATCCCGCTGTTCATCAATAACATCCGCCACCGCAAGCCGCTGCCCGTCTATGGCAAGGGCGAGAACGTGCGCGACTGGCTCTACGTCGAGGACCACGCCCGCGCCATCGACGTCATCTTCCATCGCGGCACCATCGCCGAGACGTACAACATCGGCGGCTTCAACGAGTGGAAGAACATCGACATCATCCGCGTCCTCATCGCCACCACCGACCGCCTGCTGGGCCGTCCCGAAGGTGCCGACGACGACCTCATCACCTACGTCACCGACCGCGCCGGCCACGACCTCCGCTACGCCATCGACAGCTCGAAGCTGCAGCGCGAACTCGGCTGGGAGCCCAGCCTGCAGTTCGAGGAGGGCATCGAGAAGACCGTCCGCTGGTACCTCGACAACCAGGACTGGATGGACAACGTCACCAGCGGCGACTACATGAAATACTACGAAGACATGTACAAGAACCGGTAATCTGGCGCCTACGGCGAATTAGTAATTAAGCATTATGAATTAAAAATTAAGAATTATCCCAGTTTCAAGCCCGTGAAACTTCAGATCCACGCCCGTGGAACTTCAGATTCACGCCCGTGAAACTCAATTATGCTCAAACATTTTTCAGGTTCATCATTTACTATTTTGCCATCTCGCGTTGCATCGCCCCCTAAATAGCCCAATAACCCAATCAGAAATAAATAGTAAATCGTAAATCGTCAAATAGTAAATAAAACAGGATCGTCAAATCGTAAATTAAACCATATGCTGACCAACGACAACCACCTTTACATTGCCCACTGCGACGACGGCGCCATCAACCTCTGCGGCAAGATGGCCAACCGCCACGGCCTGGTCGCCGGCGCCACCGGCACCGGCAAGACCGTCACCCTTCAGGTGCTGGCCGAGACCTTCTGCCAGGCCGGCGTGCCCTGCTTCATGGCCGACATGAAGGGCGACCTCAGCGGCATCAGCCGTCCCGGCGCCATGAGCTCGTTCATCGAGAAGCGCTGCCCCGAGTTCGGCATCGAGAACCCACGGTTCGAGGGCTGCCCCGTGCGCTTCTACGACGTCTTCGGCGAGCAGGGACACCCCATGCGCACCACCATCAGCAACATGGGTCCCCAGCTGCTGGCCCGTCTGCTCGACCTCAACGACACGCAGACCGGCGTCCTCAACATCGTCTTCCGCATCGCCGACGACCGCGGCCTGCTGCTCATCGACATCAAGGACCTCCGCTCGATGCTCAACTACGTCAGCGAGCACCACAAGGAGTACACCACCAAGTACGGCATGATGACGTCGGCCAGCATCGGCGCCATCCAGCGCGCGCTCCTCAGCCTCGAGGACCAGGGCGGCAACATCTTCTTCGCCGAGCCCTCGTTCGACATCTTCGACCTCCTGGCCAACGAAGGGGGGAAGGGCGTGATGAGCGTCCTCGCAGCCGACAAGCTGATGCTCAACCCCAAGCTCTACAGTACCTTCCTGCTCTGGCTGCTCAGCGACCTCTACGCCCAGCTGCCCGAGGTGGGCGACATGGATCTGCCCCGCCTCGTCTTCTTCTTCGACGAAGCCCACATGCTCTTCACCGACACCTCGAAGGCCCTCATCGAGAAGATCGAGCAGGTCATCCGCCTCATCCGCTCGAAGGGCGTCGGCGTCTATTTCGTCACCCAGTACCCCACAGACATCCCCGAGAACATCCTCGGTCAGCTCGGCAACCGCGTGCAGCACGCCCTCCGCGCCTACACCCCCAAGGACCAGAAGGCCGTCAAGGTCTCGGCCGACACGTTCCGCCCGAACCCCAAGTTCGACACCTCCGAGGCCATCACCCAGCTCGGCACCGGCGAAGCCCTCGTCTCCTTCCTCGACGAGAAGGGCATCCCCGGCATGGTGCAGCGCGCCAAGATACTCTTCCCCCTCAGCCAGATCGGTGCCATCAGCTCGTCAGAACGCGAGATGATCATCAACCGCAGCCGCATCTACGGCAAATATGACAAGATGATCGACCGCGAGAGCGCCTTCGAGATTCTGCTGGCCGAGGCCGAGGCAGCCGAGAAGGCCGCCGAAGCAGCCGCCGCTCAGGCCGAGGCCGAGGCCGAGCGCCGTGCCATCGAGGTCAGCAAGCGCGAGAGCGGTCAGGTCAGCACGCACAGCGGCCGGGCCGAGACGACCGCCAAGGCCACCAGGAAAAGCGGCAGCAAGAGCCTCGGCAAGGTTGTCGCCGGCGCCCTCGTCACCAGCGCCACCGCCGCCGTGGGCAGCGCCATCGGCAAGGAGGTGAAGAAAGCCGTCGGCGGCAAGGCCAAGAGCGGCTCGGTCCAGAAGTCCGCCGGCAACGCCATCGGCAACGCCGCCAGCTCAGCCACCCGCTCCATACTGCGTTCCATCCTCGGCAATCTGATAAAGTAAGAGGAAAGAAGAGGAACAGGAAATCAGGAATCGGCCGGGCATGGTTTTCGCCATCAGGCCGATTCCTGTTTTTTTACCCGCTTCAACGCCCCCTTCGCGACGTGAAAAGCGGGGCGGACGGAGCAGCGGGAGCTGTTATCTCTTGCAAGAGACAAGGATTTTCCCGCGATGGGGAAGGATGCGCCACGCGTCGACAGATGAAGTGGAGATGGGGGCGGATGAGGGGAAGACGTGGGCGAAGGAGCCCTTCAAGGCGCGAAGGGTGTAAACGTGGGCGTTCCATGTAGCGGTGAGCTCACGGGCGGTGAGCTGGGTGAAGGGCAGCTGAGAACGGGGGGCTGCCGTGAATTCAAGAGCCCATTTCACAGACTGCTGCGGGCGGTAATCGATGGCCATCCTGCCCTCGGTGAACGTCAGGGTGAAGGCGCCGTAGGGCGTGGATTGCTCGACGACAAGGGCATCGGCAGCGGTCTGGCGGTAGGTGTGGGCGGTGACGGGTATCTCCTCTGCCTTCCCCTCATCGTCGAGGGCGACAAGGCGCAGCCCTGCCCGTTCGCGCGGTGTGCTCCAGAGGTAGCCGTCGACGATGGGCAGTGTGGTATAGACGCACTTCGTGGAGGTGCCGGCACGGCGGAGGTAGTCGGACTCGAGGGTTTCGTCGAAGAGGTGGAGGTCACGGATGGTGAAACGGTCGGCATCCCAGTAAAGCCCGGCGCGGTAGTAGCGGCTGTCGTACCACGCGGCGTTGCGGCCGTCGTGGAGGAAGTTGTCGTCCACGGTGACGGCTGTTGCTGGGGTCAGAGGGAAACGCTGGCGGAACCAGCGGCCCGACTCAGCCAACGTCTCCACCCGGATTTTACCCTCGTCGGCCAGACGGCGGATGAGCGGCATCTGCATGGCAAGGCCGTCCTTCATGGCGTCCCAGCCGAACGAGTTCTCCTGACCCGCCTGGATGTAGTTGAAGGCGAGGCTGGTGCTGGAGGTCATGGCCGAGAGGAACCACTCCGTCCACTGGCGGTTGCCCCCTCCCCCACCGTGGCCTGTATAGACGGGCTCGAGGGTGATGACGCCCTGGACGCGGCTGTCGAGGGCGTTGTCGTACTGGTGAACGGGGTCGCTGCCCAGCATACGGAACACGGGGACGGGAATCTGTGCCGCGGCGGTCTGAGCAGGCATGTAGGCATTGACGCGGCTGGGATAGTAAGCCTGATTCCAGTAGCCGCCCCAGAGGGTGTAGCCGTCGGTGCCATACTGGTCCTTACAGTTGCACGAGGCGACGATGTGGTACTTGTCGCTGAGGTACGCGAGGGTGTGGGCGTCGATGAACCACGAGCCGACGGACGCCGGATAACAGCCGAATACGTCGTGGAACTTTGCCATATAGACGTCAACGAGGCGCTCGCGCTCGTCGGGGGTGTAGCCGGTGGCAAAGCCCACGTTGGCATGCCAGTCCCAGGGGTAGCGGCCGCGCCACGTCATGCTGGCATCGCGGACGTGCGGTTCGGTGATTTCCCACCATGCGCCCACCTCGTGACCGCGGCTCATGGCTTCGGTCAGCAGCTGCTGGTAGGCGGGGTTGACAAGAGCGTCGTACTGGAGCAGGAAGGTGCCGCGAAAGCCATAATCATCCAGCTGACGAAGCTCATTGGCGGTGGTCTGGAAAAGGTAATCGTCGGTGAAGCGTTCGTCGCGCGGCTCGGTCTGACGGATGAAATTCACAAAGTTGACGATGCAGGGCTGCTGCTTCGGCACCGCCGGCTGGCAGGCCGTTAGGGACATGGCAGCCAGCAGGAAGCTGACTGCCGCAAGACTGAAGAGTGGGCTACGGGACATGCGTATCATTGACAGGGGGGAGTCTTTTTGTTCACGAAACAAGTACGGGCGGCGTCAGCCCAGCAGCACGTCCAGAACCATCATCAGCGCAAAGCCGATGGCGAAGCCGACGGTGCCGATGTTGGAATGACGGCCCTGTGAGTACTCTGGGACCAGTTCCTCCACCACCACGTAGAGCATGGCGCCGGCGGCAAAGGCCAGCATGTAGGGCATAATTCCGATGACGGACGTGGCCAGCAGGAGTACCAGCGCACCACCGATGGGCTCGACGATGCCGCTCAGCGCGCCGATGCCGAAGGCGCGGAGACGGCTGTTGCCCTCAGCCCTCAGCGGCATGGAGATGATGGCCCCTTCGGGGACATTCTGTATGGCGATGCCCAGCGACAGCGCCAGGGCGCCAGCCAGACGGAAATCGGCTGTAAGGGCGCCGGCGATGGCCACACCCACGGCCATACCCTCGGGAAAGTTGTGGATGGTAACGGCGAGAGCCAGCTTGGTGGTGCGCGACAGACGGCTCTTCGGGCCCTCGGGACCGCCGACGGGGTGGATGTGGGGCGTGACGTAGTCAATCAGGAGCAGGAATGCAAAGCCCGCCAGCAGGCCGATGACGGGCGCGACGACCGCCGACGGTCCCTCCCCCATCCCGATGGCCGGAATAATCAGCGACCACACCGAGGCGGCCACCATCACGCCGGAGGCAAAGCCCAACAGGATTTTCTGCACCAGCGGAGGCATATCCCGCTTCATGAAAAACACGAATGCCGACCCCAAGGCAGTCCCCAGGAACGGTATCAACAAAGCAACGACAACGGGGTTCATTTCTATGTTTTTTCTGACGGATAAATTTGTGGTTATTCAGCGCTTACAGCAGGGCCTGGATTTGCGCGTCCATCTCCTCGGGCGTCACGGTAGGCTCGAAGCGGGCTACCACACGGCCCTTGCGGTCGACGAGGAACTTTGTGAAGTTCCACTTGATGTCGGGGTTCGAGGCATAGTCGGGATTGGTCCTGGAGAGCATCCCGTCCATAAAGCGGCCTGTGTCGCTGTCGCCGAAACCGGCAAAAGGCTTCTCGGCGTAAAGCCACTTGAAGACGTCGTTGGCATGCTCGCCGTTCACGTCGGACTTGGCCATCAGCGGGAAGGTCACGCCGTGGTTCTTCCGGCAGAACTCCTCTATCTCATCGTTCGTGCCGGGTTCCTGGTGGCCGAACTGGTCGCAAGGGAAGCCGACGACGACAAGCCCCTTGCCCTTATACTTCTGATAGAGCGCCTCCAGCCCGTCGTACTGCGGCGTGAAGCCGCATTTCGAGGCGGTGTTGACTATCAGCAGCACCTTTCCTTTGTAGTCGGCAAAACTGACCACGTCGCCTTTGTTTGACTCGGCTGTGAAGTCGTAGATGGTGGTTGCCCCAGGCGCGCAGCTGAGGAGGCTTACGATGGCAAGCAGGATTGTAATCTGTTTTCTTTTCATAGACCTTTATGTTTTTATTACGTTAATGCGCAAAGGATTACTTTTTTGAGGTGCAAAGATAAGCCAAATAATTGAAAAATCCATACGACGGCTGAATATTTTGGGTTAGAGAATAGTGGATTAGATAAAGGTTAAGAAAAAATGTCTTACTGTGGACGGAAATCAGACATCAGTCTTCATACATCTTCCACCAGGTTAGGGGTCGGGAAAATGCAAAAATTAGATGTTTTTCTTGCTTTTCCTAATATAAAGAGGTAATTTTGCAGCCCTATATTACGAAGAAAATAGATTATTGTTTTATAAACGTTTTATTCACAAAAGACTATGGCAAATAGTAAAGAGAGACTGTTCGCTGAGTT
>JAILEU010000183.1 GCA_024697785.1 Bacteroidaceae bacterium
CCCTTGTCGGCGTTGACGAGAAGGTAGTCGTTGGAGCCTTTTTCGGCATTGCGGCTGACGTACCAGAAGGAGTGGCTTTTGCCCATCCAGTGAGGCTCGATGCTGGCGTTTATCACTTTGTCGGCGCCATAGCGGCTGCGCATGCTGTAGGCGCGGTTGTAGTCGTCGAGGGTGCCTTGGGCGCTGACGCTCAGGCTCAGGGTCAGCCCTGCAAGGAGGAGGGGAAGGAGTTTTTTCATTTTTCTTGGGGGTTAGGGGGGGAGATTTTTTTTATAGGGGCTATAGGGGCTATAGGAACTATAGGAACTATAGGATTTATAGGAGGGGATTATGGAAAGCTATAGGCGCGGGAGAAGGAGAAGGTGCGGGATGAGGTGGCAGCCATGATGCCGATGCCGCCGTTGACGTTGCAGGTAATCTGGACGGGTTCGGAGAAGGGCGACCACGTGGCGCCGTCGTACTTCTCGACGGACTTCAGGTAATAGTAGTACTCGGGCGTCAGCGTCTCCAGCGTGGCATTGACGGTATAGACGAAGTCACGTCCGACGTAGTCCCAGGGGTTGCCGTAGTCCACCTGCCCCGAATCGGCCGAATGGTCGTATCCGTCGCCGTAATAGAGGTAGGACTGGTCGGTGTAATGCCAGTCGGGGTGATAGAAATAATCCCTGCCGCCAGCCCAGGTGGGGGTGTGGAGATAGATGTCGAAGGTAATCGTCGTAGCGTCGGCACTCAGGTATTCGCCGGTGAAGAGATAGCTTGTGCGGCCGATGTAGTAGCGGTTTTCTTCGTCATCGTCGTCGAGACCCGGAATCATGCCGATGAACTCCTCCAGCGGATCGGAGCTGTTGGTGTCGAGGACATAACGTGTGGTGGGGGGCAGGCTGTAGGAGACGCCCGACGTGATGGTGTAGGAGCCGTCGCCGTTCTCTTCGCTGTCCATGTAGCCGTCATAGCCGATGAAGTGTGAGCCTGGGCCGTCGGTGAGGCGGAAGGTGTAGGTGGGGTCGATGGTGAGGCGGTAATAGCCTGAGGTGCCTTCGAGGTCGTCGATGACCACGCTGGCGTGCCAGACGGAGTCGGTGCGTGAACCGCGGACAAAGGCGTAGCCAAAGCCCCATGCGCCCTGCGTGGAGTCCTGGGGGATGTAGGCTGTCGTGCGGCTGTCGAAGTGGGCACGGGCAGCGACGGGTACGGTCATCGATGCCGTAGCCTTGCCGTAGGTGGGGTGGGTGACGGTGACGGCGACGGCATCGCCCTCGTGGACGGAGCGCGAGTCGATGTAAGCCTGGCTGTCGGGGTCGTAGGCGAGGGCAGCGCTGGTGCCGTTGATGGAGAGGTTGACGACGGCGTCCCTCAGGGTGAGGTTGTCGGTGTCCTCCTCGCTTACTTTAAGGAAGAAGACGCTGCGCGAAACCTCCACGGCAAGAGGTGCACCGGCCTCGCCGATGATGTTCACCACCAGCATGGGCTGCTCGTCGGGGCCGTGATAGGTGATTTCCTTCTCGCAAGAGGTAAAGATGATGGCCAGAGTGAGTAAAAGCCTCCCCCATCCCCTCCTGAAGGAGGGGTGACCAGCTCCCTTCCCTTTAGGGAGGGGGTGGGGGTAGGCTTCTCTATTTTTCTTTTGCATTTCTCTTAACTTTGAACTATGAATTCTTAACTCTTAACTCTTAACTCTTAACTCTTAATTCTTAACTATATTAAAACTTCAGTCCGTAGCTGATGGTGGGGATGATGGGGAAGAGGGCGACCTGCTTGAGTGAGGTGCGCCACGTGTTGTTGTCGGCGTTATACTCCTCGTCGGTGTAGATGAGGAAGGGGTTGTTGTGGTTGTAGGTGTTATAGACGCTGATGTTCAGTGTGCGCAGCACGCGCTTGGCCAGTACGCGGTGGAAGTTCAGTCCGAGGTCGAGGCGGTGGTAAGGGTTGAGGCGGAAGTTGTTGCGCTCGGGCGAATAGCCGAGGGTGGTGGCCCAGCCGTTCTCGTTGGTGGGCGAGAGGAAATACTGCGTATAGACGGTGCCGCAGTTGCCGGTGGCATAGACCCACGTGGCGCTGAGGTCGAAGCGGTCGGAGAACTTGTAGTTGCCCGTGATGTCCACCTCGTGCCGGCGGTCGTACTTGGCGTTGAACGGTCGTCCGTTGTTGAGCACCATGTCGGGACGGTCGAAGAGGCGTCGCGTGTGGCTCCATGTGTAGGCCACCCAGCCGTTGAGCTTGCCCACGGAGCGCTGCGCCATCAGCTCGACGCCGTAGCTCCAGCCGCGGCCCATGGCCACCTTGTCCTGCCAGTCGGTGCTGCCGGTCATGAAGCTCACGCCCTCGCGGTACTCCAGCAGGTTGTCCGAGCGCTTGTAGTAGCCCTCGAGGCTGAGGTCGCAGTAGTCCTTGAGGTTATAGAACATGCCGAGTGCCCACTGGTGGGCCTTCTCAGGCAGGATGCGCTCAGTGACGGGCACCCAGAGGTCGGTGGGCAGCGAGAGGCTGTTGTTCGAGAGCAGGTGGACGTATTGGCTCATGTAGGCATAGCCTGCCTTGAGCGAGAGGTTGTCGGCCAGCAGCACACGTCCGCTCAGTCGGGGCTCGGGCGAGAAGTAGCTGCGTCCGCCCACGTGGAAGAACGACGTGCTCAGCCCCGCGTTCACCTTCACCACGTCCCACAGCGTGATGTTGTCCTCGATGTAGGCCTGTGCCTCGTGGGCATCGATGTCCTTCTGCCCACGGCGCTCGTTCACGTTCTGCTCCTGGGCGTCGGTGTCGGCCGTCTGCTCCTGCTTGTAGCGGAAGTTCACGGTGGCCACGTCGGGGCGGAAGAGGTGGTGGGTATAGAACGAGCCGAAGCGCACCTCGTGCTGCGGCGTGGGGCTCCAGTGGAAGTCGGCGCGGGCCGTCTCGTCGAAGATGCCCGAACGCATGTTCACCTCCATGTGTTGCGTCAGCTTGCTCTGCTTGTCGGTCTCGTCAACCTTGATGCCCATGTGGTGGCGGTATTGGGTGTAGTTGGCGCTGATGTCCATGAAGAGGCGTGGGCTGATGACGTGGTTCCAGCGTGCGGCACCCACCATGTTGCCCCACTTCCAGCCGAAGCGCACCTTCTGCGAGTAGTCGCGTCCCTCACGCTCGCGCAGCCGGAAGTAGATGTCGTCGTCGCCGTTGTAGAAGCTGACGTAGAGGCGGTCGCGGTCGCTGAACTTATGGTTGAGCTTCACGTTGAGGTCGTCGAAGTAGTAGCCCATCATGGCGCCGTGCAGGTCAATCTCCCTGTCGATGAGGTCGGCGCCCCAGAGGGCGGTGTTGAGGAAGATGTCGCTGTAGGTGCGGCGGGCGCTGATGTTGACCGACGTCTTGCCCTTGACGATGGGACCCTCGACGTTCACCTTCGACGAGACGAAGCCCACGGCCACGTCGCCGTGCCACTTGTACATGTCGCCGTCCTTCATGCGGATGTCCACCACGCTGCTCAGTCGTCCGCAGTAGTGGGCGGGGAAACTGCCCTTGTAGAGGGTGACGTTCTTGATGGCGTCGGGGTTGAAGACGCTGAAGAGGCCGAACATGTGGTTGACGTTATACACCGGCACGCCGTCGAGCAGCAGCAGGTTCTCGTCGGGTGCACCGCCGCGCACATAGAGTCCTGCCGAGCCCTCGGCGCCGTTCTGCACGCCCGGCAGCAGCTGCAGGGCCTTCAGCACGTCCGTCTCGCCGAACATGGCTGGTACGGCCTTGATTTGTTCCACGGGGATGTCGATGGCGCTCATCTGCGAGCCGGTGACGCCCAGGTCCAGGCGGTTGCCGATGATCTCCACCTCGTCCAGTTCGGCCATGGCCGTCAGGGGCAGCGCCAGCACGGTGTCGCCCACGAGGCGGAAGGCGTCCGTGCGGGTGCGGTAGCCGATGTAGCGTGTCACCAGCTCCACGTCGCCCTCGGGCAGCGTCAGCGAGTAGAAGCCGTAGGCGTTCGTCACCGCTCCCAGGCCGCTGCGCAGGTCGAGCACCGTGGCGCTGATGAGCGTCTCGCTGCTCACGCCGTCCGTCACATAGCCGCTCACTGTGTAGGACTTCTGTCCCCACACCGCTGCCGACCCCACGAGGGCCAGCAGCATAATCCAAAAGACATTTCTCTTCATATTGGCCGCGAAGATAGGGAAAAAAAACGAGGTTGCGAAAGAAACATCGCTTTCATTTGCATTTTCTCCGTTTTTTTCCCTATCTTCGCCCCCCGAAAAAGATGAAAGGTTTAAGTTCGGAAGATATAGAATGAAGTTTAAATGGAAGTAATCATGGAAGTAAACTCGCTTCGCTCATGGAAGTAAACTCGCTTCGCTCATGGACAAGTGTTCTGGCACACAAAGCTATTGTCTGAACTCCCCCAAAACTCCTGAACTCCTGAACTCCCCAAAAAGACTTCTCCTGAACTCCTGAACTCCCCCAAAAAGACTTCTCCTGAATTCCAAATCGTAAAAAGTAAATCGAAAAATAGTAAATCATGAAAAGACTGTTCCTTACCCTCCTTGTTGTCTGCATGACGATGACAGCCGCTGCCGCCACGCGGCTGGTGCTCCATTATGACCTGACGCGCATGAGCGATGGCGCCACGGCGCTCACCGACTTCAGCGGCCTTGGCCACGACGGCACGCTGATGGACGGCGCTGCCGTCACCACCTTCAAGCGCGAGGTGGTGCTCAAGAATGGCATGAAGGGCTGGGTCGATATGGGCGAGACGTTCGGCGCTGCCTTCACCGCGCTGACCGACTACACCGTCTCGGCACGCCTCTACATCAGCTCCGTCAACCGCTACGACCGTGCGGGCTATGTGCTGCTCTCGCTCACCCCCTCCGACAACATCTCCCTCTCCGACAAGGGCTACTTCTATATCGGCGCTGCCGACGCAGGCGTCCACCTCTCGGCCTCCACCGTGGCCGACGAGCAGAGCGTCACCGCCACGCGCGGCTTGCCGACGGGCAGCTGGCACACCTTCACCTGGACATGCCGCAGCGGCGTCGTCCGCTACTACATGGACGGCAGCTACCAGGCCGGCGGACACGTCACCCTCACGCCCCGCGACCTCGCAGGGACGCTGCAGAGCCACCTCTTCGGCACCGTTGACGAGGGCGAGGCCCGTCTGGCCAGCACCTACCTGAGCGACCTGCGCATCTACGACGGTGCCCTCACCACCGCCGAGGTCAGCGCCCTCGCAGGCAGGGAGTACAAGGAGGATGTCCCCACCCTCGTCGGCGACTACACCTTCGCCCCCGACGCCGCCCCCGCAGGGGCCTCGCTCCACGGCAGCGCCCGGCTGACGGAGGTCAGCGGCGAGCACGTCCTCGACCTGGGCGACGACAACGGCTGGTATGACCTCGGTGCTGACTTGGGCAACGAGTTGGGCTCCGCCGCCGACTTCACCGTCACCACCGGCCTCTTCATCCCCTCCACGGCCAACCTCGGCGCAGCGGGCAACTTCGTCTGGAGCTTCTCACGTTCCGACGATATCCACGCCACGCCCTCGGGCTGCCTCTTCCTCGGCGCCGGACAAACGCGCTACGCCATCACCCCCACCAACTACCGCGACGAGCAGGCCGTGCAGACGGGCAAACCCCTTGCCCAGGGCATCTGGCAGAACGTCACCTACCGCCAGCGCGCGGGCCTCGGCACCCTCTTCATCGACGGCCTGCCCGTCAGCTCCGACTCGGTGCGCCTCGCCCCCCGTGACCTCGGCGCCACCGCCTTCAATTGGCTGGGACGTTCGTGCTACAAGGGCGACGCCTACCTCCGTGGGGCACGCTACCACCACCTCCGCATCTACGCCGGCGCACTCGCCGACGAGGCCATCCTCGACGCCTGTGCCGACCTCGATAAGCTGAACAGCCAGCTCTTTGCCGCCCAGCTGGCCGAGGCCAAGGAGCGGCTGACACTCTCCGCTGACATCCTCTATGGCGACATCGCCCTGCCCGTCAACATGGACGACGGCATCACGGTCGCGTGGTCATCGTCCGACGAGGCTCATCTCTCCTCCACCGGCAAGGTGACTCGCCCTGCTCTCGGCGAGGACACCGCCCGTGTCACCCTCACCGCCACGCTCAGCAAGCGCTCGCTGACGGCCACCAAGACGTTCGCCGTCCGCGTGGTGCCCGTGCTCGACAATGCCGAGAGCGTGCGCACCGACCTGCGCTGGCTCGTCAGCGAGTTCCGCCGCCGCAACGCCGCTGCCGACCTCAGCTGCCTGCGCACCGACCTCAGCCTGCCCACCGTGACCAACGAGGGCTCGTACGTCCGCTGGCGCTCGTCGGCCCCCGCGCTCGTCAGCCATGCCGGCTTCCTGCGCGGCTATTCGCCCAAGGGCACCGCCGACGTCACCCTCACCGCCCTCGTCGTCAAGGGCGCCGAGGCCGACTCCGTGGCCTTCACCGTCACCGTCCCCGAGGCGCCCGAGTACAGCGCCTACCTCTTCGCCTATTTCACCGGCAACAGCCAGAGCCAGGAGCAGATACGCTTCGCCCTCAGCACCGACGGCTTCAACTACACCCCCCTCAACAACGGCACGCCCATCATCAGCTCCGACACCATCGCCCTGAAGAAGGCCGTCCGCGACCCCCACATCCTGCGCGGCGAGGACGGACGTTTCTACATGGTCGTCACCGACATGAAGTCCAGCGAGGGCTGGTCGTCCAACGACGGCCTGGTGCTCCTCCGCAGCGACGACCTCATCCACTGGACCCACAGCGCCATCGACTTTCCCGACACATGGCCCTCGCGCTTCGACCGCCAGGCGCTCACCCAGGTGTGGGCACCGCAGACCATCTGGGACCCCGAGACGAAGCAGTACATGGTCTATTACTCCATCGGCGAGCGCGGCAAGCACTATGTCATCTACTACTCCTACGCCAATGCCGACTTCACCGCCCTCAGCGAGCCGCAGGTGCTCTATGACCACGGCGCCAACACCATCGACGCCGACATCGTGCGCGCCGACGACGGCATGTACCACATGTTCTTCAAGACCGAGGGCGAGGGTAACGGCATCCAGCAGGCCACGGCCACCTCGCTCCACGGCCCCTGGACGGCCGAGCGCCGCTACCTCCAGCAGACCAACGTCGCCGTCGAGGGCTCGGGCGTCTTCCGCCTCATCGGCTCCGACGAGTGGGTGCTGATGTACGACTGCTACACCTCGGGCCACTACCAGTTCTGCACGAGCCGCGACCTCCACGACTTCCGCTTCGTCTGCAACACCCAGACCACCGGCTCGTTCACCCCCCGCCACGGCACCGTCATCGCCATCACCCCCGACGAGGCTGCACGCCTCATCGACGCCTGGCCCTCCACGGGTCTCAACCCCACGGACTATGGCGTGCTGCCCTCCGCCGCCGTCGGCAACCCCATCCTCCCGGGCTTCCACGCCGACCCCGAGGTGCTCTACTCGCGTAAGACGGGACGCTACTACGTCTATACCACCACCGACGGCGTGGCCGGATGGGCAGGCACGTACTTCACCGCCTACTCGTCCGCCGACCTCAAGGAGTGGGTCTTCGAGGGTAACGTCCTCGACCTCGCCACGGCGCAGGTCATCTGGGCCTCGGGCAACGCCTGGGCACCCGCCATCGAGGAGGTCATGAACGACGACGGCACGTTCACCTACTACCTCTACTTCAGCGGCAATGCCGGCGCACGCAAGGAGATAGGCGTCGCCACCGCCCCCACGCCCGTCGGCCCCTTCACCGACCACGGCGCGAGCATCATCAAGAACTCACCCGCCGGCGGCGGACAGCAGATCGACGTCGATGTCTTCACCGACCCCGTCAGCGGTAAGCCCTACATCTACTGGGGCAACGGCTACATGGCCGGCGCCGAGCTCAACGCCGACCGCGTCTCGCTCCGCGAGGGCACCACGCGCGTCCTCACCCCCACCGGCGGCACCCTCAGCGACTATGCCTACCGCGAGGCACCCTACGTCTTCTACCGCGACGGCCTCTACTACTTCCTCTGGTCGGTCGATGACACCGGCTCCAACAACTACCACGTCGCCTACGGCACCTCCACGTCGCCCCTCGGCCCCATCACCGTCGCCCGCGAGCCCGTCATCCTCATCCAGCGCCCCGACGACGCCATCTACGGCACCGCCCACAACAGCGTCCTGCAGATACCCTGCCGCGACGAGTGGTACATCGTCTATCACCGCATCAACCGCCAGTGGCAGGGCCGCAACGGCAGCGGCTACCACCGCGAGACCTGCATCGACCGCCTGGAGTTCAACCCCGACGGCACCATCCGTCCCGTCACCCCCACCCACACAGGCCCAGCCGCCGTCGATGCCTGGCCCATTGTCACCCTCCTCCGCCCTTTTGGTGATGGGGGGCAGGGCGACACCCCCTCCCCCGCGTCAGCAGCCGCCACCCCCTACGACCTCCAAGGCCGTCCCCTCGGCGCCCACCCCACCGGCATCTACATCGTGGGCGGCCGCAAAGAACTAAACCTAAACCCCTAAACCTCGGCGCAGCCGAACTAAACCTCTAAACCAACCCATGAACCCATACATGCAAATGGCCATACGCGAAGCCCGTCGCGGCATTCATGCCGGCGACGGCGGCCCCTTCGGTGCCGTCATCGTCAAGGACGGCATGGTCGTCGGCCGCGGCCACAACAGTGTCCTGCGCCGCCAGAACCCCACGCTGCACGGCGAGGTCGTCGCCATCGGCCAGGCCACGCGCCGTCTCCACACCCACGACCTCAGCGGCTGCGAGCTCTACACCACTGGCGAGCCCTGTCCCATGTGCCTCTGCGCCTGCCTCTGGGCCAACATCAGCCACGTCTATTACGGCTGCACCATTGCCGACAACGCCCGCATCGGCTTCCGCGACGAGCGCTTCGACACCCTCATGGGCGGCCGCCAGCAGCTCCGCGACTACCTCACCGAGACCGACCGCGACGCCTGCCTCGCCCTCTTCGACGAGTACGCCGCCCTCAACCACGAGACATACTAACAACCCCCTTAAATTCCCCAAAATCCCCAAAAACGCACTGAACTCAGTGCGTTTTTTTATAAAAATTGCACTAAATACAGTGCGATTTCAAAAAGAATGCCTATCTTTGCCGCGGAAAAAACATTTTTATATATGATTATCCGCAAAAATACCCCTAACCTCAATAACGCGCCCCGAAGGGGCATGGAGCACATAGCCCAGGGCAGCGCCCTGGGTGCAAACAGCAGTATTAACTTTTGCCCTTTCAGGGCGCGGAATGATGTGCGCCCGAGTTTACCCAGGGCGTTGCCCTGGGCTAGGTGCTTTTGGCCTTTCAGGCCGTTAGGGGCATTTTTGCGGATAATCATCTTTTTATAACATGGAACAGCTGCAAATCTATTTCGACAAGTTACTACGCGAGACCTCAGTCTCGTTCCATCGTTACATGTATAACGTCATTGACTGGGATGCACGGATGCTCGGCATTGTCGGTCCGCGAGGCGTGGGCAAGACAACACTTGTGCTTCAGCACATCAAGGAACAACTCCCGCGCAAAGAAGCTCTTTATGTCACAGCTGAAGATCTATATTTCAGCACGCACCATCTTGTGGATTTAGCTGATACCTTTGCCCGTTCAGGCGGACATTATCTTTTTATTGATGAAATACACAAGTACAAGGATTGGAGTCGTGAACTCAAGCTTATCTACGACTACCACGCCGAGCTCCATGTGGTGTTCACGGGTTCTTCTGTATTGGACATTATAGAGGGTCTTTCAGACCTTAGCCGCCGTACCCTGATGTATCAGATGCAAGGTCTTTCTTTCAGGGAATACCTCATGCTTTTCCACCACATTGAACTGCCTGTCTATACGCTTGAGGCTATTCTTGCCCATCAGGTGGAATTGCCCTTGGGGTTCCTTCCTATGCAGCACTTTCCCGATTACCTTTCTCGAGGATATTATCCTTTCTCCGCATCAGACGATAACTACAGCGAATACATCCGTCAAAACGTGAGCGTAACCTTGGAGAACGATATCCCTCAATATGCCGAACTGACGGTATCCACCGCCCGCAAGCTCAAGCAATTGTTGGGTATCATTGTCCAAAGTGCGCCCTTCAAGCCGAACTTTACGAGTCTTGGTAGTCAGATTGGCGTTTCGCGGAACAATGTGTCCGACCTTTGTGCTTATATTGAAAAGGCAGGCCTTATCGCCCAGCTTCGCGATGCCACAAAGGGTGTCCTCGGGCTTGGCAAGGTAGAGAAAGTTTATTTGGATAATCCCACCCTCATGTACGCTATTGGGCAATCACATGCAGAGATAGGGAATGTTCGCGAAACCTTTTTCTTCAACCAAATGCGCATTTGTCATGGCGTAAGCGCATCACCCGTTTCCGATTTTCTGGTAGATGACCAGTTCACATTCGAAGTCGGAGGCCGTTCGAAAAATCAGCGTCAGATACAGGGCCTCACTAACGCTTACGTTGTGAAGGACGACATCGAAACGGGTTTTGCCAATGTCATTCCTCTTTGGAACTTCGGTCTAATGTATTGAATAAAAACTATATACCCATGTCATTCCTGCAATCATTATTCGGAAAGAAAGTAGAAAAACATCAACCCAAAAGAAAGGTTGAGCTTATGCCCCTCCCCAAGACGGACGAAGAAAAGGAGGCTTTTCTTAAGCGTTATTTCGATACGTTAGTTGCTCACGGCTGGAATCTTATTCCAGCGGAAGAGGATCTCTCCCCTGAAATTATCCAAAACGGGGCTGAAGGACGTCTTGCCCATCTTGATAAAGATGTAATCCGCTTTTTTTCGTCTTTCAAGTCCCTTTTTAATGATGGTGATTCCGTTTGGTTTAACTCCCTTACAGATTTCTCCAAGAAGGCAGAAACAGATGACACTTGTACCTGGAATCATTTTGAACGAGAAGACCTTGAACGAGTTGATACTGACGATGAGAAAAAAGTCATTGAACGCTTTTGGGAGAATCATCTTCCTGTCTTATATGGCTATGTGATGGACGAATCTTCCATTACTATCGTCCTGACAGGGGAGGATGCCGGCAAGATTGTCCTCCTGAATGAAGGAATATACGAAGATGCCGAAATTATCGCTACCGACTTTTTCCGTTTTCTCCAGCTGCATTGCTACAGTGTGGAACTAGGCACAGTAAAGAGCCCTCTTGCGGGATTCATCTAGGCAAACCAAAAAAGCGATAGAATATAGCCCTTATCCTCTCTTTATCAGAATGTCAGAGCCAAATATTGGCCAAAGGCTGGCGAAAAATGAAGATTGAAAAAAAGAAAAACAAACGAAAGTGGTTTTTTGAATAATAGCGTTTGATTTTAATTCCGCAGCGTTTGATTCTAATTTGCTAGCGTTTGATTCTGAGCGCGTAGAATCAAACGTTACGGAAATAGTGTTTGAAAAAACTTTATGCGTCAGACACAAAATGGGCCAAAGTAGTGACGGGTTGAAAAGATAATCATACCGCAACGGGCACTTTGTTATAGGAATGAGCACTTTTCAACCCGTCACTTGTCTGCTCTTTTGGAAAGCAGAGGGGATGATGTTACAAATAGTTACTTCGTCAGTGAGAATTTGAGGGAGACGCCGAAGTCGTTGGTGGAGGTGGGGTAGGCGGAGGCGGAGACGACGGGGATGTTGGTCTGATGGTCGAAATAGGCGTTGAGGGTGAGCATCTTGCTGTAGGCGTAGTCGGCGGAGAGGCTGACCTTGACGGCCTTGTTGCCGGAGGTGGCCTGGGTGGTGAGCTCCTGAACGCTGCGGCAGAGGGCGCTCTGGTCGCGCAGCGAGAAGTCGGCACGCAGGTTGAGGTCGTTGCTGACACGGCTGCGGCCTGTCCCCGGGCGGGCACCGAGCATCTTCAGACCCACGACCTTGTAGCCCATGCCGACGACGATGTCGTCCGAACAGGTCTCGACAAGCTGGACGGCGGTGAGCGAGAGGTTGAGGACGCGCGACTTCTTGTACTCGAGCTTGGCGGTGAGGTTGTTGGGCGTGGTGACGTCGATGCCGATGAGGGGGGCGAACTGCTCGTTGATGCTGACGGCGCTGATGTCGAACATGCTGCTGGGGATGGGGTTGCCGGTGGTGACGTCCTCGATGAAGCCGAGGCCGTTCATGTAGGCCATGTAGGAGCTGTAGGTGCCGAACGAGCCGACGGAATAGACGCTCTTGTAGGAGTGGTTGATGTTGACGCTCTTGAAGTATTTCTGGAAGAACTCGAGCTTGGAGAGCCCGCCGTAGGTGACGCGCCAGTTGGGCAGCATGCTGAGCATGGAGGGGAAGAGGGTGAGGGACGAGCCTTCGGCTGAGCGGCCGCTGTAGGTGGCGAGGAAGGCGGGGATCATGACGTCGGGGCTGAAGGTGGAGACGCTGCCGTTGGCGGGGTCGAAGGTGGAGCCGGCGAGGCTGCTCTGAGCGGGGTAGGGGGCTCCGGCGTACTGGGCCTCGACACGGCGCTGCATGGCGGCGAGGCTCTCGACGAAGCGGTCGAACCAGGCGGAGCGGTAGCCGTCGGCGCTGCGGCGCGGCTCGAAGGCGCTGCCCAGGGTGACGGTGGTCATGGTGAACTGGCCGGTGCGCGTCTCGGGCATGCCGGCGTACATGAACTGTACGGTGCGCGAGTTGTTCTTTGACCAGTTGCCGTTGACATCGACCTTGAAGTCGCGGACGGGCTCGACGGTGACCTTGACCTGGAGCTCTTCGACGGCGGACGAGGCGGACGAGTAGGCGACGCTGTCGTTGCGGAGGAGCCAGCCGCGGTCGGAGGCGCGCTGGAGGTAGTCGTCGCCGATGAGGCCGAAGGCGAAGTCCCAGCCCGGGGCGGCGCCAGGGCCGAGGGTGCTCTGGCCGAGCAGGCCGCCCATGGCGGGCATGAAGCCCGGGATGGCCATGGAGTAGGTGTTCTTATAGGTGAAGGAGGCGTTGCGGACCATCATCAGCCCGCGTGCGCCGTACTGCGCGGCCTTGTACCAGCCGAGCTCGCTGAGCTCGGGGCCGGGGACGACGCTGAGCTTGACGGAGGTGGAGTCGTGGGCGGTGAAGCGGATGGTGTTCTCATCGACGACCTTGTAGCGGAGGCGGTAGGCGCGGCCCTCCTTGGTGCGGAACGAGACCTCGGGACGGCGTGTCTTCTGGCCGTGCTTGACCTCGTAGGTGCTGTCGGGGACGAGGTCGAAGTCGGCGGTGTACTTCTTGGTCTTGGGCTCGGGCTTCTGGACGGGCGTCTTGCGTCCGGCGGTGGCGGCGGCGGTGGTGGTGCGGCGGGCGGACGAGGCGCCCGACGAGGCGAACCGCTTGTTGGCGTCCTTCAGGAAGGGCACCTTGTTATAGAGTGTCTCGAGGTTGACGCTGCCGTTGAGGGTAACGGAGCGCTGGTTGGCGATGTTGTCGCCGTACGAGCCGCCGCCCTGGAGCGTGGCGCCGCGCTTCCAGTTGTAGGACGAGTTGTAGCCGGCGTCGGCCTTCAGCCAGTCGAGGATGGGCAGCTTGCTGAGGGGCAGCTGGTAGGTGGCGCTGAAGGTCTGCTGGTAGGTGAGGGGACGGCCCATCTGGGCGATGCTGTGGCGGACGGAGTCTTTCCAGAGGGTGTACTCGTCGGGGTAGAGGGCGCGGTTGACGGGGGCGTAGGGCTCCTCGATCTCGGCGTTGGTGCCCGAGGCGAAGTTGGTCTTGAAGTTGTTCGTGATGTCCCAGCGGAGGGTCATCTTACGGTTCCAGAGGAACTCTTGCGAGAAGTTGACGGGTATGCCTCCCGAGCCGTACGAGCCTTCGAGGTCGCGCATCTGCTGCTCGTAGTAGATGCGGTTCATGTCGGTGGAGAGGGTGAGGCTCTGGGGCAGGGGGCTGAGGCTGAACTCGCGGAGGATGTCGAGCCACTTGGACTTCGACTTGAGCTTCTTGAAGGGTGTCCAGGGCTTGAGGGTGGGGGCATAGGCGTAGGCAGCCTGGGCGTGCCACGTCAGGTTGTGCTGGTAGTCGATGGTGTTTCCGCCATTGTCCTTGGTGCTGCGCGAGAAGCCGAACGTGAAGTTCGAGGGGTCGTAGGGCATGGGGGTCTTGGAGGTGATGCCGACCTTGACGTTCGAGAGGGAGAGGTTGCGCGAGGTGACGACCTCGTTGGCGATGCGCAGCAACGAGTCGCGCTCGTGGTGGTCGGCGAGGGTCTCCATCATGTCGTCGAGGTAGAGGTCGGTGTCGAAGGGGCTGTAGAGGGGCGATGTCTTCTCCTGCGAGACGGAGTAGTAGAGGGGCATGGAGACCTTGAGCTTCTCGGGGAAGAAGCGTCCGAGGTTGAAGTTGGTGGTGAAGGCGTACTGGTAGAAGTCGTCGTCGCGGCGCTGGCTGACGCTCTGCTCGAGTCCGCCGAAGCCGGCTGTCTCGGCATGGCCGCTGACGTTGACGCTGCCCACGTCGGAGAGCTGTACGTTGAGCGCGCTCTGGGCTGCCCAGCCGCCCTGGTTGCGGAAGCCCGTCAGGCGCAGCTCGTTGACCCACACCTCGGCCGAGCGGGTGCTGCGGCTGTTGTTGCGCACGCCGATCATCACCGTCTTCACCTTGCCGATGGTGGGGTTGCCGATGACGCTGATGCGGTTCTTGGGGTGGGCGTCGTCGTAGGCCGAGTAGAGGGTGGTCTTGGTGACGGCGGGGTTGACGTTGGCCTCCATGTTGCGCAGGCGTTTGAGCTCGGTGAACTTGCTGAAGTCGATGTCGAGCATGTTGCTCTCGGGCCAGATGCCGCGGCGGCCGGTGGTGGTGTCGTCGTAGTAGCCCGGGGGCGTCACCTGAAGGGGTATCTCGTACTCGTAGTAGTTGCTCTTGTAGTCCGAGCCGAGGCGGATGAAGACGCTGATCTGGTCGTCCTCGAGGGGGAGGTCGCTATCGACGAGCTGCTCGGCGTGGACGAACATCTGGATGTGCTCGTACTTGCGGAGGTCCTTGTTGTCCTTCTTATAGACGGCGCGGGCCTCGTTGGGCTCAAGGCCGATGACCTGCAGGCTCATGGCCTGCTCGTTGTCCTGGCGCAGCTGGGGCTGGTTGGGGTCGAGGATGCGGGTGATGCCCGGGGGCATGACGTAGTTGATGGGGGTGCGGTCGCCGTTCTCCTCGATGTTGACCGAGCTGACGACCATCGAGCCGCTGACGCGGGGCGAGGCGTTGTTGGCCGAGTAGATGGGCTGCTTGTAGTTGCGCCACGTGCCGCTGATGAGGCTCAGCGACGCCAGGCGGACGATGACAGGCTCGGTGAAGCCCGTCATGTAGAGGCGCATGAAGCGGATGCTAGTGAAGTCGCGGATGCTGCCGAACACCTGCTCGTAGTTGTCGATGGGCACGCGGAACTTGTACCACTGGATGCTCTCGAAATTGTTGTTGCGGAGCTTGGTCTTGACGGTGCGGACGTCGGTGATGTGGTTGCGGCCCACGACCATGTCGGCGGGACGGAGCGAGACGTGGTACTCGAAGTACTTCTCGTACTCGTCGAGGGTGTAGTCGAGGTTGATGTCCTCGACGTCGGGGGTTGTCTTGGCGCTCTTGTCGTAGGTGTCGTTGTCGGTCGAGATGGAGTTGCCCTCGGTGCCGTTGTAGCGTTTGTATCGTTCGAGGATGGAGAGCTCGCGGGCGTCGTAGTCGCTGCCGCGGTAGTGGTGGAAGGTGTCGCCGGCGGGGTCGGCCTCGAACTCGGCGAAGGCCTCGGCGCTGACCTTGCCCTTCACGGCGTTGAGCCACTCGGCGTAGGTGGGGAACGAGCGCTCCTCGTCGCTGGTCAGGCCGTTGAGGCCCACGTCCTGGCGGTCGCGGGCGGCGCTGTTGTTGTCGAAGGCATAGACGAGGCTCAGGGCCTTCGGCACACGGCCCCACACGGTCTCGACGTAGTTGATGCTGTCGGTGGTGTTGACGGCGGCCGTCATGCCGTTCTCGTAGAACTTCTTGCCGTCCTTGAGGATGTCCTCGGACACCTCGCCGAGGTTGATGTAGAAGTCGCCGCCTGCCGCCTCGGGGTTGTAGATGAAGGGGTCCATCATCCAGAACTCGATGTACTCGATGTTGCTGGTCTCGAAGTCGGTGGTCGAGAGCTGGCGCATGATGCCTCCCCAGCGGCGGGCGGGGTCGCGGAGCTTGCCGTCGGGGGTGAGGTCGGTGTCGAGGTTGTAGGGGCCGCGCTCGTCGGGGTAGTAGGCGAGGTTGAGGATGTTGAGGGTGGACGACTCGCCGTACGTGCTCTCCTTGTTGGGATAGAGCTCGCGCTCATAGACCTCGCGGACATAGTGGTTCGAGAGCTGCTCGAGGTCGCTCTTCAGGTGGGCGGGGGTGAGCGAGCTGTTGCGGCGCGTGAAGAGGGGGTCGATGGTGTACCAGTTGAAGAGGGCGCGGTCCATGCCGGTGCGCAGGTCGTTCGTCAGCGAGGCGTAGGGCATCGACGAGGGGATGCTGGCCAGCATCCACGACGACGGGGTGTTGAGCTTGATGTCGCGCTCGCTGCTCTCGAAGTCGTCGATGTAGCTGGCGCTGCCCTGCACCATGTCGGACACGCCGGCGATGAGCTGCGCAAACTCGGCCGTGAAGTTGATGCTCGACGGCTGGGTGACGTGCAGCCCGGGGATGTAGTCGAGGATGTTGGTGAGCAGCTGGCTCTCGCGCTTCCACGCCATGTTCAGCCCCCAGAGGGTGTTCTTGAGCGGCTCCTCGCCCATGCCCACCTTGCTGGTGAGGGGTTTCTCGTTGAGGTACATCAGCGTGCCGCCCAGCTTGAAGTCCTTCGTGAAGTCGTAGCCCCAGTTCATGCCGAGCATGGTCTTGCGCTGCATGTTGTAGGCGGTGTTGCTCTCCATGGAGACGTTGATGGCGGTGCCGGCGTCGATGATGCTCTGGTTGATGATGGTCACCTCGCCCTGCGTGTAATCGACGGTGTAGTCGCTGTTCTCGGTCAGGGTGACGCCGCCTGCCGTCACCTTCACCGAGCCGCGCGGCACGTTGTAGGCGCCCAGCGAGATGACGCTGCTGCCGCCCGTGCCCGTGTACTCGCCCGTGAGCAGGAACTTGTTCTTCTCGGCGATCTGCTTGGCCGTGGTCTTCGTCGAGTCGTAGAGCTCCTCAAACACGTATTTGTCGGCCACGGCGTCGTTGCCGATCACCTTGCGCAGCCAGCTGCCGAAGGGCTCGACGACGGGGAAGATGATGCGCCCCGTCGATGACTGGACGGTGTAGCCCTCGACATAGTCGAAGAAGCCGTTGGGGTTGGCGTTCTGCTTGTTGTCGAGGCGGTCGAGGCCCGCGAGCTGCAGCAGCGTGCGGTCCTTCAGCCCCGCCTCGGGCAGGTAGATGAGGTTGGTGCCGGTGCTGTCGCTCTCGTACTCGATGTTGAGGCGGAAGTCGGTGCTGCTGAGCGACTTGGCACCGATGCTGTAGATGTTCTTCATCATCAGGTCCCACGTGCCGTTCGAGGGCGACATGCTGTTCGACTTCAGCAGCTTGACGTAGAGGGCCTTGCCGCTCTCCTTCTGGTCGGCGGCAAACTCGCCCACCTGCCACGTCTTGCCGCCGTAGGTGTACTCGAAGGCCACGGCCAGCACCTCGTCGCTCTTCAGCGTGGTGCGCAGCGAGACGTAGCCGAGGGTGCTGTTGAGCGTGTATTCCGACGAGCTCAGCAGACGGGCGTTGGAGAGCTTCTCGTAGTCGGCGCTGCCGCTGAGGAAGTCGCTGAAGACGGCGCCCACCTGGTCGATGTCGCGCACGGCGGCATAGTCGTTCACCATCTTGTAGTAGAGGTCGTTGGCGGTGTTCGAGGGCAGGCTGGTGGTGCCCGTCGAGCGCCAGGTGGGGTTGCTGATGCGGCTGGCCTCGCCCAGGTCGGTGAAGGCGATGACGTTGCGCGGATTGTCGTAGCTGCTCGTCTTGTTCGTGATCCACAGCTCGATGCGCGTTATCTTGACGCCCGACATGATGGTGGGCAGCTGGGCCATGCTGCGGTCGTAGTTGTCGCGGAAGTAATGGGCCAGGAAGAAGTGGCGGTTCTCGTCGTAGTCGGCCACGTCAACCTCGAACTCCGTCAGCTGCTTGCCGCCCTTCGAGCTGACGGACGTGGACTGCGACGTCTTCTGCGACACCACCGTCTGCAGTGACAGCTTGCCGAACTGCAGGTCGGCGCGGATGCCGAACAGCGACGTGCTGCCCGTGATGAGCGAGCTGGTGGTGGGGAAGCTGACGTTGCCCGCCTCCAGCAGCTTGATGATCTCGTCCTCCTTGCCCTCGTACTTCAGCTTCAGCTTCTGCTTGTCGTAGCTGAAGGTGGACTCGGAGTTGTAGTTCATGTTCATGTTGATCTTGTCGCCCACCTTGCCGTTGATGCTGAGGTTGATCTTCTCGTCGAAGTCGAAGCCGAAGGTGTTGCGGCTGCGCTGCGGCAGCGTGGGGTTGTCGATGCTCTTCTGGTTGAAGCCGAACTTCAGTTCCGCCGAGCCCTGCGTCCGTATCTGCACGCCGCCTGGGCCGAAGATCTTCTCCGCCGGACCCAGGTCGAAGTGCATGTCCGAGAAGTCGAACTTCTCCTTCTTGCCCTCTTTCTCGAACTCCTCCTCGTTCCTGGCGCGGAAGTAGGCGTCGAGGCTGCGCTTCATGCTCCATTGTTGGTACTCCTCAGGCGTCATCAGCAGCGGCACGCTCAGGTACGAGTCGCCGATCTTCGTGCCGATGAGGTAGGTGTGCGTCTTCTCGTCATAGACGGTCTCCGTCTTCAGGTTCTCGGGCGTCGCGAGGTCGGCAGCCTTCTTCTTCAGGTCGTCCTCGTCCTCGGGCGCCGTCTTCGACACCTCGAACCGCGGCTTCACCTCCACCGTGTCGTCGGGCATGATAACAGCCGAAACGCTCCCTTTAGCCGAGAGCGTCGCACTGCACAACAGCAGCACCAGAAACCACAGATGACGAAAACCTTTCAAGACAATCTTTTTTTCAACTACGAATTATACGAATTTGAACTAGTTAAGAATTAAGAGTTAAGAGTTAAGAAAAAGTGTTTTGGAAAAGAAGGCAACATGCATTACATTTGTCTGAACTCCCGAACCGATGGAGCAGCGAGAGCAGAGTCAAACTGGTTTGGACTCTGCCGAGTCGCGACAGAGGAAGAGCGAAGCTCAACTCCTGCACTCCTGAACTCCAAATCATAAAATCGTCCAATCGTAAATAAACAGTAAATCGTAAATTGTCAAATAGTAAATAAAGTCACTCTTCTTCGAAATCAATCTTGATGAGTCCGAAAACGGAGTAGTTGATCATGTCCATGTAGTTGGCGTCGATGCCCTCGGACACGAGCGTCCGTCCACCGTTTCCCTCTATCTCTTTGGTGCGGTTGAGCTTCATGAGGATGAGGTCGGTGTAGGAGCTGATGCGCATTTCGCGCCAGGCCTCGCCATAGTCGTGATTCTTGGCCTTCATCAGCTCAAGCGCCTGCCGGGCAAAGCGGTCGTACTCGGCCAGCGCCTCGTCGGGCGTCATGTCGCATTGGTCGGCAACGCCATGTGCCAGCTGGATGAGGCCGATGATTCCATAGTTGACAATACCGATGAACTCTGGCCGTATGCCTTCGTCCACCATCGCCACGCCCGTCGTCTCGAGGGTACGGATGCGGCGGGCCTTGATGTATATCTGGTCCGTCACCGAGGGGATGCGGAGGATGCGCCACGCAGCGCCGTAGTCACGCAGCTTCTTGGCAAAAAGGTCGCGACACCGCCCGATGATGGTCTCAAATTGTTCGTTCGTTTCATTTGAGTTCATAGTTCACAATTCATAGATATCGTTATCGTTAACGTTGTTGTTATCTGATTCTGAGCGTCTGCCCTGGACGGATAATGGAGTTTTGGGTGATTTTGTTCAGCTTGCAGATGTTCTTCACCGTTGTGCCGTTGCGTCTAGCTATGGCCGACAGCGTGTCGCCCTGCCGCACCTTCACATACGAGGCGCTGCTCTGGGCGGCTTTGGCGGCAGCTTTCTTCCGCAGCACATAGCTCTCGCCGGTCGAGCGCCCATTGGGGAAATCAAACATCAGGGCGGGATCGAGCGCCAGGCCCAGCAGCCGGGTTTCGAAATGCAGATGACAGCCTGTAGCCCGTCCTGTCCTGCCGCCAAGACCGATAGGTTCTCCGGCCCGCACCAGTTGGTCTTCGTGTACCAAAGCTGCCGACAGATGGCCGTAGAGCGTCTCCAGTCCGTTTTCGTGACGGATGATAACGTAGTTGCCCCACCCCCGTCGGTTGAAGGTTCGCGTGCGCACCTTGCCGTCGAAGGCCGCACGGATGGTGTCGCCCAGGTCCACCTTCAGGTCGAGACCATAGTGCATGCGGCGACGCCGGGGACGAAAGCCGAAGATGTCGTTGACCCGGGTGGAGGGAGTGGGCATGCAGTAGCCGCGCAGATCGATTTTGAACGAGTCAGGAACTTCCAGCCCGGGATAGCTGAAGGCGGTGCCAGCAGTCCAAATGTCATGATAGAGGTCGTGAGCAGGGTTGTCGGACAGCGGCATGGGACCGTTGAAATTGTAGGCAGAGATGTCGAAGGCCTCCACGATGGTCATGGGTATGTCGGGTTCCATCGTCTTAGGCTGCGCATCCTGGGCCACAACCTTGCCGCCCAAACCCGTCAGCCATAGCGCTATGGCACAGGTCAGAAATCGTATGTTACTGTGCATTAAAGTCAACTTTTTCCGTAATAACGGGCAAAGATAGTGCAAGCCGAACGAAAAAGCAAATTTATTTGCATTTTTCTGAGGCGCAGCCTATCTAAAAGCCACGAAGTGGATTAAAGATAGTGCAAGCCGAACGAAAAAGCAAATTTATTTGCATTTTTAACTTCGTTTTCGTCCGTCGCGACTCGGCAGAGCAAAAGTTTGCTTTGCACTCGCTGCTCCGTCCGTTCTGAGGCGAAGCCTATCTAAAAGCCACGAAGTGGATTAAAGATAGTGCAAGCCGAACGAAAAAGCAAGAAAAACACCTTTTTTTTGAACTTTTCCGAGCGTGAGCATTTTAGACCGAAGGTCAAGCCGAGCGAAAAAGCAAATAAATTTGGATTTGTCAATAGCGCTCCTTATCTTTGCCATGAAAAACTTATTTGCTCATATATTCATAGGTAATAACAATCTCAAGTACAAGCATGACGAAACGAACCATCATCGCCCTCGGGATAGCCACGCTGATGGCTGTTGCCAGCTGGGCACAGGGCGTCAAACCGCTACCCACCCTCCATGTGGAAGGCCGTTGGCTGGTAGACCAGCACGGCAACCACGTCGTTCTCCACGGCGTCATGGACACCCCCAACGCCTGGTTCAATAATGGGCGCTGGGGATGGAACTACGACACCGACGGCCGAAACCGCTGCATCAACTACTTCGAGAAACTCTTCGCTGGACTCGAAGAGGCCAAGTGCGACGTCTTCCGCCTACACCTCGACCCCGCCTGGACCAACGACCCCAACAAGCAGAGCGACGGCAAGGAGAGCGGCGAAGCCGACATCTCGCGCTTCAGCCTGACACGCCTCAAGAGCTACCTCCGCACCCTCTACTTCCCCATCGCCCGCCGTGCCATGAACCACGGCATGTACGTCGTCGTGCGTCCACCAGGCGTCTGCCCGGGCAACCTGAAAGTGGGCGACTACTATCAGGACTACCTCATGACCGTGTGGGACACTTTTACGAAGAACGACTCCATCCTGCGCTACCCGGGACAGATCAGCATCGAGCTCGCCAACGAACCCGTGTCGCTCAAAAACGCCCAGGGCGAGGACGACCCTCGAGCCCTGCACGACTACTTCCAGCCTATCGTGGACCGCATCCGCGCCAACGGTTTCACCGGCATCATCTGGGTGCCCGGCACCGGCTGGCAGGCTAACTACAGCAGCTATGCCGTACACCCCATCGAGGGCTACAACATCGGCTATGCCGTGCACGACTACTGCGGCTGGTACGGCTGTAGCGACGACACCCCTGACCCCGCCAACAAAATACGCCAGTTCCACAATCAGGTGCCCGTCGTCGATGCCGCCCCCGTCATCATCACCGAGGTTGACTGGAGCCCCAAGAAAGAGGGCACGGGCCACTATAACGAACACGGCGATTGGGTCGAGTCCAACTGGGGCACCTGGGCTACGGGCAGCACCTCCAAGTGGGGCAAGGCCTACAAAGCCCTCCTCGACCACTACGGCAACATCTCCATGACCCTCTCAGGAACCTCGTGCCTCATCGATGTCGACACGCTCATCAACACGAAACGCGTCGTCCCCGCCTTCGACGGTTACCCCGAAGCCTGCGGCAAAGCCTGCATGGACTGGTACGCCGAGTACTGGCAGACCGATTGGCCCCATGCCGACGACGAGCCTCAGGACGAGAGTCCCGAGCACCTGACCGCCACCCTCCTCACCGCCTCCACCGAGACGGCAGAACTGATGGTCGGGGGCAGCACCGTCGTTCCCCTCACCGCCACCTACGCCGACGGCCATCAGCGCGAGGTCACCGGTCTGGCCACCTTCAGCAGCAACGCCCCCGACATCGTCGATGTCCGCGGAGGCTCCTTCCTCGTGGCCCTCAGCGAGGGCAACGCCCGCATCAGCGCCACCTACACCGACCCGGTGGGCAACGAGCTGAAGCAGACGATCGGCGTGCGGTCTACCTTCTTCCCCTTCGGAGCCGACCACATCAACACCTCCCTCTTCGCCAACGGCACCTACGACGAGCAGACCCACACCTTCCGCCCTGGACAATGGGGACAGATGGGTTGGGAATACGCTGCCGGAGCCGACATGTCGGGTTACAAATACCTTGTTATCAAGCTCGGCGCCACCAGCAGCAGCTCGCACCTCAACATCTTCACCTCGGGCAGCATCTGGGGCGAGTGCCACTCCACGGCCGACTTCGGGCAGAAACGTCAGATTATCGTCAACCTACAGACCGCCAAGTACACCAACGACACCGCCAAGAAGGGCCAGCCCCTCGACACGCATGGCATCCGCATCGTCGCCTTCTGGGGCACCGGTAGCCAGTCCATCAAGGTCACCGACATCTATCTGACCAACAACGACGACTACTCCCCCACCTCCGTCATCACCCCGATGATCGGCGAGGAAGATGACAGTCCCTTCGCAGAAGAAACACCCGACGCTCTTCTATACGACCTTCAGGGCCGCCCTCAGCTTCAGACCGCCAGCCCCGGCATCTACATCCACAAAGGCCGGAAAATACGTGGAAGGTAAAGGGGGTTTAGGTACTCACGCTCGGAAAAATCCAAATAGATTTGTTTTTTCTCTCGCTTACTTGTACCTTTAATCCCCCTATGGGGGCTTTTAGATAGGGGTCGCCTCGGATAATTGCAAATAAATTTGCATTATCGCTCGGCTCACCCTATCTTTGCACATTCAAACGAAAAGGTCGGATGCAAAAGCTGACACAAGAGGATTTGGTGAGGGCACTGGACAAGCGGGTGTTCCACATGATTGGCGAGACGGCCGACGAGCTGGGCATGCCCTGTTATGTTGTAGGGGGATGGGTGCGAGACCTTTTCCTCGAACGTCCCTCGACAGATATTGATGTGGTGGTCGTGGGCAGCGGCATCGCTCTTGCCGAAGCCCTTCGGAAACGATGCGGACGGGGTGCTCACGTCAGCGTGTTCCGCAACTTCGGCACAGCACAGCTGAAGTGGCACGGCATGGAAGTGGAGTTCGTGGGAGCCCGCAAGGAGTCGTACAGCCACGACAGCCGCAAGCCCATCGTCGAAGACGGCACGCTGGAGGACGACCAGAACCGGCGCGACTTCACCATCAACGCTATGGCTATCTGCCTGAATGCCGACCGCTTCGGAGAACTTGTCGACCCTTTCGAAGGCCTGTACGACCTTGAGGACCGCCTCATACGCACACCCCTCGACCCTGACATCACCTTCAGCGACGACCCCCTGCGCATGATGCGATGCATACGGTTTGCCACACAGCTGAACTTCTATATCGACGACGAGACGTTCGATGCGCTGGAACGCAACAAAGAGCGCATCAGCATCATATCGAAAGAGCGCATCAGCGAGGAACTGAACAAAATCATTGCCTCGCCGGTGCCCTCGAAGGGTTTTGTGGAGTTGGACCGCTGCGGGCTGCTGCCGCTGGTATTTCCCGAGCTGGCTGCGCTGAGCGGCGTTGAGCAGGTGAACGGACGCAAGCACAAGGATAATTTCTACCACACGCTGGAGGTGCTCGACAACGTGGCCCGCGCGTCAGACAACCTGTGGCTGCGCTGGGCGGCGTTGCTACACGACATCGGCAAGCCACGCACCAAGCGCTGGGATGCCAAACTGGGGTGGACGTTCCACAACCACGACTATGTAGGCGAACGGATGGTGCCGGGCATCTTCCGCACCATGAAGCTGCCCTTGAACGAGAAGATGAAGTATGTGCAGAAGCTCGTCGGCCTTCACATGCGCCCCATCGCCATTGCCGACGAGGTGGTGACAGACAGCGCCGTCAGACGCCTGCTGTTCGAGGCGGGCGACGACATTGATGACCTGATGCTGTTGTGCGACGCAGACATCACGTCGAAGAACGAAGAGAAGAAACAACGATTCCGCGACAACTTCCGCCTGGTGCGCCAGAAGCTGAAGGACCTTGAGGAGCGCGACCGCATCCGCAACTTCCAGCCGCCCGTGGACGGCGTGGAGATTATGGATGTGTTCGGCCTCGAGCCTTGTGCCGAGGTTGGCACGCTGAAAGCAGCCATCAAGGACGCCATCCTTGACGGCATCATCCCCAACGACCACGACGCCGCCTACGACTACCTGCTTCAGAAAGCCGCAGAAGTAGGGCTAAAGCCAGTAGAGAAAAAATGAGAAACCGAAAAATGTCAAAATTGTAAATAATTTCAAATTATGCAAACAAAGATTCGTCTTATCATCATGAACTTCCTGGTGTTTGCCGTGTGGGGTTCATATCTGACCAGCATGGGTTCGTATCTGGCCGAAGTGGGCATGGGGCCTCAGATTGGCTGGTTCTACAGCGTACAGGGCTTCGTGTCGCTTTTCATGCCTGCCCTCATTGGCATTCTGGCCGACAAGTTCATTCCGGCGCAGAAAATGCTCAGCATCTGCCACTTCCTGGCCGCCATCTTCATGGGCATTGCCGGATGGCAAGGATTGCGCTACGGCAGCGATGTCACCTTCGCGCAGCTCTTCCCGTGGTATGCGCTGAGCGTGGCGTTCTTCATGCCCACCATCGCGCTTGACAACTCCGTTTCATATAACGCGTTGACGAAGGCCGGACTTGACACGGTTAAGGACTTCCCGCCCATCCGCGTCTTCGGCACCATCGGTTTCATCTGCTCGATGTGGCTGGTGGACCTGATGGGCTTCCAGCACGACCATCGCCAGTTCCTCGTCTGCGCAGCGTGGAGCGTCATCCTCGGTTTCTATGCCCTGACGCTGCCTAACTGCCCCGTCAACAAGGAGAAACGCGGCGAGAAACAGTCGCTGGTGGACATGCTCGGGCTGAGGGCTTTCTCGCTGTTCAAAGACAGGAAGATGTGCGTGTTCTTCATCTTCTCCATGTTGCTGGGTGTGTCGCTGCAGATTACGAATGGCTATGCCAACACGTTCATCTCGGCCTTTGCGGGCATCGAGGAGTTTGCTGACACGTTTGCCGTAAAGCATGCCAACATCCTCATTTCGCTCAGCCAGATCAGCGAGACGCTCTGCATCCTGCTCATTCCCTATTTCCTTAAGCATCTGGGCATAAAGAAGGTGATGCTCATCGCCATGCTGGCGTGGGTGCTGCGCTTTGGCTTCTTCGCCGTCGGCAACCCTGGCGGTGGTGTCTGGCTGTTCATCCTCTCCATGATTGTCTATGGCGTAGCGTTCGACTTCTTCAACATCAGCGGTTCGCTCTTCGTTGAACAGAACACCACCGAGAGCATCCGCTCCAGCGCACAAGGCGTCTTCATGATGATGACCAACGGCTTCGGTGCCACGGTGGGCACGCTTTCGGCACAGGCTGTCGTCAACGCGCTGGTCTATTCCAAGCCTGCCGGCATGCCGCAGATGCAGGGCTGGTCAACCACGTGGTACGTCTTTGCCGCCTATGCCCTGGTGGTAGCCATTCTCTTCGCTATCATCTTCAAATACAAGCACGAGAGAAAATCTTAACGCCTTCGGCACAATGGAAGATTGAAGAATTATTCATTTTCCATTTTCCATAAGAAAAAAAATAAAGATGCCTCTGTTCTACTGCCCTGATATTGCCACACGGCACGAGCTGCCCGAAGAAGAAGCGGCCCACGCCCTGCGTGTGCTTCGTCTTGGGGTGGGAGAAAACGTGCAACTGACGGATGGCAAGGGACATTTTTATGAGGCTGTCATCTCTGAGGCAACGGGAAAACGATGCCAGGTGGATATCCTCAGCCAGACTACGCCCCCACCGCTTTGGCGGGGTCATCTGCATCTGGCCGTAGCCCCGACGAAGAACATGGACCGCATGGAGTGGCTGGCCGAAAAGGCTACGGAGATTGGCTTCGACGAGCTGACGCTACTGGACTGCCGCTACTCTGAACGTCGCGTCGTCAAGACCGAGCGCCTCGACAAAATCCTTGTCGCAGCCATGAAGCAGAGCCTCAAGGCCACGAAGCCCGTGCTGGGCGAGATGACGCCGTTCGACCGCTTCGTCCGCCAGACCTTTACAGGACAGAAATTCATCGCCCACTGTTACAGCGAAGAGGAGATTGTGGGACCTGGTCCGTCTGAGGAAAAAGAAAGATACAAGTCATCGCCTTTCCGCACCTCGCTGTTCGAGGCCCTTAACCCCGACGAGGATGCCCTCGTGCTCATAGGCCCCGAGGGCGACTTCAGCGTTGAAGAAGTGCAGCAGGCCCTTTCCCTCGGCTTCCAGTCGGTCAGCCTCTCTGCCTCACGCCTGCGCACCGAGACGGCAGCCCTCGTCGCCGTACACCTGATGAACCTTACGCATATTATTTAAAGTATTAAAAGCTTTATCTAGTTAAGAGTTAAGAGTTTTCGTTTAACGTTTAATGTTTAACGACCATGCGGCAGGAAGTGAAGACAGAAGTAAGAGGTCAGAGGTCTGAGGTAAGAGGTCAGAGGTCAGAGGACGTGTTCGTTAAACATTAAACATTAAACGTTAAACGTTAAACGAATAAATCGTAAACCATCAAATCGTAAAAACCATTGCGTTTTTTCCTGACTTTGTCATACGACGGCACCCGCTATAGCGGCTGGCAGACACAGCCCAACGCTCCGACGGTGCAGCAGACCCTCGAGGAGGCGCTGGCAACGTTGCTGCGTATGTCCTCGCCGGTGGTGGGAGCCGGCAGGACAGACGCCGGTGTGCATGCGCGTATGATGGTGGCACATCTGGATGTGCCCGACGACTGCATGGCGGCTCTGCCTCAGCCCTTCACCGACTGGCTTTGCGAGAAGCTCAACCGCCTGCTGCCGCAGGACATCGCCATCCAGCACATCCGCCGAGTGCGCGACGACGCCCATGCGCGCTTCGACGCCCTCGCGCGTACCTATATGTATTACGTCCACACAGCCAAAACTCCCTTTGGCCGCGACTATGCCATGCGCCTCTTCACGATGCCCGACTTCGATGCCATGAACGATGCCGCTGCACGGCTGTTCGACTACATCGACTTCACCTCGTTCAGCAAGCTCCACACAGACGTCAAGACCAACAACTGCCGCATCATGCAGGCTCGCTGGGAGCCATTGGGCGACGGCGAATGGGTGTTCACCATCCAGGCCGACCGTTTCCTGCGCAACATGGTACGGGCCATCGTCGGCACGCTGCTGGAGGTGGGGCGCGGACGGATGACGGTCGAGGAGTTCTGCCACGTCGTCGAACAGAAAGACCGTTGCCAGGCCGGCACCTCCGTCCCCGGACGAGGACTCTTCCTCACCCGCATCGACTATCCCCAAGAACTGTTCATCCCTAATCCCTAATTGATTCAATGTTTAACGAACACGTCGGTTCAAGACTGACAGACTATCAGACTATCTTTTAGACTGCCAGACTTTCAGACTATCAGATGAATGTTGCGCGGACCGCTTCGTTGATGCGCTATTATCTGTCAGTCTGTTAGTCTGTTAGTCTGATAGTCTGTTAGTCTAAAAGTCTGAAAGTCTAAAAGTCTAAAAGTCTAAAAGTCTAAAAATAAAATTCACTTCCTGCCGCATGGTAGTTAACGTTATCGTGTAATTCCTAATTTCTAATTCCTAATTCCTAATTTTATCATTCCCATGTGGTTAATCCTTGCATTCCTGTCAGCTTTTCTGCTGGGCTTCTATGATGTATTCAAGAAACAGTCGTTGCGCGGCAACGCCGTCATCCCCGTGCTATTTTTCAGCACCCTCGTATCGTCGTGCATCTTCCTGCCGCTCATCCTGCTGTCGGCCTATACGCCCGTGCTCGACGGCACGCTGGTTCACGTCCCCGTCGCCTCGTGGGATGTGCATAAGTATATCCTCCTGAAAGCCTGCATCGTCTCGGCGTCGTGGACATTCGGCTACTTCGGTATGAAGAATCTGCCCATCACCATTGTGGGCACCATCAACGCCACACGCCCCGTGATGGTGCTGCTGGGTGCGCTGCTTATCTTCGGCGAACGCCTTAACGCCTGGCAATGGATAGGTGTCGCCTTTGCCATCATCTCGTTCTACATGCTCAGCCTTGGCGGCAAGAAGGAGGGCATCGACTTCAAGCACAACAAGTGGATATGGTTTGCCGTCACGGCCTCGCTGCTGGGTGCCGTCAGCGCGCTCTACGACAAGGCCCTTATGCGCCAGCTCGACAATATGCTCGTGCAGGCGTGGTGTAACGTTTACATCATGCTCATCATGTGCTGTGTGATGTTCATCCTGTGGTATCCCAAGCGCAAGGAACAGCCCTTCCATTGGCGCTGGACCATTCTGCTTATCTCGCTGTTCCTGACCGTGGCTGACTTTGCCTACTTCAAGGCGCTCAGCCAGGAGGGCTCCATGATTTCCATCGTCTCTATGGTGCGCCGCGGCAACGTCATCATCTCGTTCCTCTGCGGAGCCCTCTTCCTCCACGAGAAGAACATCAAGAGCAAGCTCGTCGCCCTCGCCATGGTGCTCATCGGGCTAGTGTTCCTCTACTTCGGCACACGATGATAATTGAGTTAAGAGTTAAGAATTAAAAGTTAAGAGTTAAGAAAAAATGTGTGACTTCAGAAGTGCACGAGTGCAGAAGCGCAGGAGTGCGGCTGTTCCAAAAATAATCCTCCTTGCTGCGCTGTTCGCTTTTCATTTTTCCCTGCTAACGGCCCAGACGCGGATGCGCGACGTCATCGTCCACATGCCCGATTCGGTACTGGCGTTGCTGACAAGCGTCAACCGCGCCGACTGCGTCGATTTTCGCGAGGCGGATATGCCTGCCAAGGTCAGCAACCGCCTGGGGGGTACGACCGAACTCGTCACCCTCACCGACGACTACGCCCTCTGGCAGTACACCGCCGCATCGCAGGTGGAGATGAAACTGCTGCCGACGAACGACTCCACCAGCATCATCTGCCTCGTCCATACCGTTCAGACCCCCGTGCCGGACTCCCACATTCGCTTCTTCGACCAGACGTGGGCTCCGCTCTCCGTCACCTCGCATATCACGCTTCCTCAGCCCGGCGAAACGCCCTCCGCGTTGCGGACGATGGTTCTCCGTCTCTCTCCCGACACCCTTGTCCTCCATGCCGAGCTGCGCAACGACAACTACAACATGGGCGACGAGGATGCCACGCTCACCCCTGTCACCGAAGCCCGCAGCTTCCGCTGGAGCCAGGGACGCTTCATCAACGACGACGATGAAACTATATACTGAGGTAGAGATTCCGAAGGCGCCATGGGGCATCGGGCACAGCGATCGGCTGATGCTGCTGGGCTCGTGTTTCGCGACGGACATCGGCGAACGGCTGACGGACGCGGGCTTCCGCACACAGGTGAACCCGCTGGGCGCGCTCTACAACCCCGCCAGCGTAGCCGTACTCCTGGACCGTCTCATCGACAAACGCCCTTTCGTGCCGGAGGACATCATGGACTTCGGCGCCGAGGGCTATGGGTCGTGGGAGGCACACAGCCTGCTGTCGCGCCCTACGGCTGACGAGGCCCTGCAGGTGCTGAACGAACGGCTCGTGCAGGCGTGGACGTGGTTGCATGACGCGGACGTCCTCATCGTCACCTTCGGCACAGCATGGGTATATCGGTTAGGGGGTAACGTTGTGGCGAACTGTCACCACGAGCCCCCCTTGCGTTTTGTGCGCGAAAGGCTGACGGTCGATGACATCGTCCACCTCTGGCAGCCGCTTCTCCATCGCCTCGCTACCCTGCGGCCCGGTCTGCGCATCCTTTTCACCGTCAGCCCCATCCGCCATCTGCGCGACGGCGCGCACGGCAATCAGCTCAGCAAAGCTACGCTGCTGCTGGCCGTAGAGACGTTATTAGAGGTTAGAGGTGAGGGGTTAGAGGTTAGAGTCAAGGCTGGTGCAGCAAACAACTCTAACCCCTCACCCCTAACCTCTAACCCAACCTACTTCCCTTCCTACGAGATTGTGCTGGACGAGCTGAGGGACTATCGCTTCTATGCCGACGACCTGACGCACCCTGCTCCGCTGGCGGTGGAACGGGTGTGGGAACGCTTTGCCGACACGTATTTCGACGCCTCCACCCGCCAGGCCGTCCGACGCATCGGCGAGGTCACCAGGGCGCTCCGCCATCGCCCCCTGCATAGCGAGAGCGACGAATACCGCCGTTTCGTGCGTCAAATTTTGTTAAAGATAGCCGAAATTCAAAAAGATTTTCCTTACTTTGAGGCCGGAAACTTCATTGACCAATGTCATACGCTATTGAACAGCTGACCGCCCTGATGGGTGCCCGCCGCATGGGGAGTGCTCCGGCGGTTGTCTCGCGACTGCTCACCGACAGCCGTTCGCTCTGGTTTCCCGAGGAAACCTTGTTTTTTGCCCTGACGGGACAGCATGGCGACGGCCATGCCTTCGTGGACGACCTCTATCGCCGCGGCGTGCGCTCGTTCGTCGTCAGCCGTCTGCCCGACGTGCTGCACGACGACGCCAACTACCTCGTGGTGGACGACACGCTGGTGGCGCTTCAACGGCTTGCCGAGTGCCATCGGCAGACGTTCGGAGGCCCCGTCGTCGGCATCACGGGCAGCAACGGCAAGACGGTGGTGAAGGAGTGGCTCTACCAGCTGCTCAGCCCCGACCGCATCGTCACCCGCTCGCCCCGCAGCTACAACTCGCAGATCGGCGTCCCCCTGTCGGCATGGCTCATCGGCGAGCAGACCGAGCTGGCCATCCTCGAGGCAGGCATCTCGCAGCCGGGCGAGATGCGGCGCCTGCAGCCCATCGTGCGCCCCACCATAGGCGTGCTGACAAACATCGGCGGCGCCCATCAGGAGAACTTCGCCTCGATGCACGAGAAGTGCATGGAGAAGCTCGCGCTCTTCAAGGACTGTGACATCCTCATCTACAACGGCGATGACGAGCTCATCAGCGACTGCGTCAGCCGGCGGCTGCTGGCCGTGCGCGAGATTGCCTGGTCGCGCCGTGACAGCGAGCGCCCCCTCTTCATCGGGGCCGTGGAGAAGCACACCTCCGACACCCTCGTCACCTACCGCTATCTGGGCTACGAAGGGCGCTACACGCTGCCCTTCATCGACGACGCCAGCATCGAGAACTCGCTCCATTGCCTCGCGGTCTGCCTCTACCTGATGATGGACCCTGCCGTCATCGCCGAGCGCATGTCACAACTCGAGCCCGTCGCCATGCGCCTACAGGTGATGGAGGGCGTACGTGACTGCACCCTCATCAACGACTCGTACAACAGCGACCTGGCCTCGCTCGACATCGCCCTCGACTTCATGGCCCGCCGCCCCGATGCCGCCGGACGCGAGCGCATGCTCATCCTCTCGGACATCGAACAGACGGGGCAGCTCGCCCGCCAGCTCTACAAACGCGTCGAGCACCTCATGGAGAGCCGCGGCATCACCCGCCTCGTAGGCATAGGACCCGAAATAAGCGCCTACTTCAGCCGAAAGGAAAAACGGGTTAACGGTGAAACCCCAGGCGCCTTCGGCGCAATTGATAATTATCAATTGTCAATTATCAACCGACGCCAAACCGAGAGCCATCAAGCTTGCTTGAATGGCCGAGGTGCGAAGGAGGAAGACAAAGTCAATTCTGGCGCAGCAAAAAGCCCTAACCCCTCACCCCTAACCCCTCACCTTTCGGTTTATCCCGACACGGAGGCGTTTCTCGAGTCCGACGAGCTGAAAGAGCTTCACAGCCAGGTCATCCTCATCAAGGGTGCCCGCCGCTTCGGCTTCGACCGTATTGCCGACGCCCTCACCCTGCGCGTCCACGAGACGACGCTCGAGGTCAACCTCGGCGCCATCGTCGATAACCTCAACTACTACCGCCATTTCCTCACCCCCGCCACCCGCATGGTGTGCATGGTGAAGGCCTTCGCCTACGGCGCAGGATTCTACGAGATAGCCAAGACCCTGCAGGACCACGGCGTGGACTATCTGGCGGTGGCCGTAGCCGACGAAGGGCGCCAGCTGCGCGAGGCGGGCATCACCACCGGCCTGCTCGTCATGAACCCCGAGCGCAGCGCCCTCGACGTCATCACCCACTATCATCTCGAGCCCGAGATATACAGCTTCAGTTTGCTTGAAGAGATGATTCACGCCTGCGAGCTGAGCGGCATCACGGGCTACCCCGTCCACATCAAGATCGACACAGGCATGAGCCGCCTCGGATTCAGCCCCGACGACATGCCGCGCCTCATCGCCCGCCTGCATCGCCAGACGGCCGTTGTCCCCCGCAGCATCTTCAGCCACTTCGCCTGCAGCGACATCCCCACCCCCGAGGGCGATGCCTTCAGCCGTCTGCAGATGGAGCGTTTCGACCATGCTGCCGATGCCCTCCGCGCCGTTTATGGCGACGCCCTGCTGCGCCACATCTGCAACAGCGCCGCCATACCCCGCTTCCCCGACCACCACTACGAGATGGTGCGCCTCGGCCTCGGCCTCTACGGCATCGACCCCCTAATAAAATTAGGAATTAGGAATGAGGAATTAGGAATGAGGAATGAGTCTGGCGCAGCTAACCCCTCACCTCTAACCCCTAACCCCTCACCTCTAACCTCAGTCAGCACGCTCCGCACCACCATCCTGCAGATACGCGACGTCGTGCCGCCCGAGACCGTAGGCTACAGCCGCCGCGGCGTCCTCAGCCGTCCCTCGCGCATCGCCGCCATCCCCATCGGCTATGCCGACGGCCTCAACCGCCACCTGGGCAACCGCCGCGGCCACTGCCTCGTTCACGGGCAGCCCGCCCCCTACGTCGGCAACATCTGCATGGACGTCGCCCTCATCGACGTTACCGACATCCCTGACTGCCACGAAGGCGACAGCGTCGAGATCTTCGGCCCCAACCTCCCCGTCACCCAGCTCGCCCAGTGGCTCGACACCATCCCTTACGAAGTCCTCACCTCCGTCTCCACCCGCGTCAAACGAATCTACTTTACCGAATGAAAAATGAAGAAAGAAAAAAATGGTTTAGTTTTTGCTCCGCAAAAGGTTTAGCTTTTAAGTTTTACAAAAAAGGTTTAATGATTTTGCGTGGCAAAATCGGTTTATAAACCTCCGGCGTAGCCAAACTAAACCTTGCCAAAGGCAAAATAAACCTCCGGCGCAGCCGGAACTAAACCTATAAACCAGTTTTAATTCCTAATTCCTAATTTTAAAATGTACCTCCCCTATGAACAACGGACCGGCAACGAGTCCATCGTCTATTTCACCCGCAACCTATCCGCCGAAGGCCTCATCCCCGCCTACGAGCAGGTTAGCGCACGCATCACAGGCCGCGTGGGCGTCAAGCTCCACACCGGCGAACAGTACGGCCCCAACATCATCCCCCGCCAGTGGGTGGAGGCTCTGCTTAGGAAAGACCTCCCCGACGCCACCATCATCGAGACCAACACCTACTACGAGGGCGACCGCTACACCACCGCCCAGCATCGCCAGACGCTCGAGGTCAACGGCTGGACGTTCTGCCCCGTTGACATCCTCGACGAAGAAGGCACAGCCCTGCTGCCCGTCCGCGGCGGCAAGTGGTTCAAGGAGATGTCCGTCGGCAGCCACCTCACCCGCTACGACTCCCTCGTCGCCCTCACCCACTTCAAGGGCCACACCAACGGCGGCTTCGGAGGCTCAAACAAGAACATCGGCATCGGCTGTGCCGACGGCAGGCTCGGCAAGGCGTGGATCCACACCACCCCCGGCAGCGACGACCAATGGGACATCGTCGAAGAGGAGTTTATGGAGCGCATGACCGAGAGCACCCGCGCCACCATCGACCACTTCGCACCCCGCGTCACCTACGTCAACGTCATGCGCAATATGTCCGTCTCGTGCGACTGCGAAGGCCTTGCCGCCGAACCCGTCGTCACCCCCGACGTCGGCATCCTCTCCTCCACCGACATCCTCGCCATCGACCAGGCCTGCATCGACATCGTCTATGCCATGACTGCCGAAGAGCACCACGACCTTGTGGAACGCATCGAGACGCGCCACGGCCTGCGCCAGCTTTCCTACATGAAGGAGCTCGGCATGGGCAACGACCGCTACGTCCTCATCGACCTCGACAACGGCTGCCGCCGCATCTCCGCCGCCGACGCCGCCCGCAACCTCAAACCTTGGAGCAGCGAGGGCCAATAAACCACGTTTAATTGGCCGAGTCGCGACAAGGTAAGACAACGTCAAACCTTGGAGCAGCGAGGGCCAATAAACCACGTTTAATTGGCCGAGTCGCGACAAGGTAAGACAACGTCAAACCTTGGAGCAGCGAGGGCCAATAAAAGGCGCCTTCGGCGCAATTGATAATTATCAATTGTCAATTATCAACCGACGCCAAACCGAGAGCCATCAAGCTTGCTTGAATGGCCGAGGTGCGAAGGAGGAAGACAAAGTCAATTATCAATTACCAAAAGTAATCTCACTTCATCTTGAACGATGCCTTCAGCAGCAGGTTGGCGGGACGGATAGTGTAGGCGGAGTAGTAGGTGTTAATGGCGTTGTGGTAGGCGGTGACGTAGCTGCGGGTGTTGAAGATATTACCGCAGGTCAACGTCCATGTCGTGCGCTTCCATTTGTAGCTCAGGGCGGCGTCGGTGAGCGAGAAGGTCTTGTCGTCGCCCACGATGGCGCTGTTGTAGTAGAACTCGTGAGCCAGCGTCATGTCGAAACCCGCAAACAGCGGCAGGTTCAGCGAAAAGCGGTTGGTGCTGGCACGTACGGGTGTCAGCGTCTCGCCGTCGCGCGTATGGCTCTGGTTGGTGCCGTACGAGCCCTTCCAGTCTATCAGCAGGCGCCGCGTAATCTGCATGGAGAGAGCGCCCGTCACATTCAAGCCATTTGAAACGGCATCAACAACCATGTTTTGCTGCAGGTATTGCGATGTGCCTATGGCGTACTCCACCCCTGCCTTCAGCAGCAGTTTCTTCCAGTCGAAGCCCTTGCTGATGTCGCCCGTCAACGACACGCGCTGCGATGTGGTGGGCATCTCTATCATCGTTGTCGTAGCCATCAGACTATTCTCATCCGCGAAACTCTGTCCGTAGAGCACCTCGCTTTGGCTGCGCGAGTAGCGCACGCCCGCTCCGACAAAGAACATGCTGAAGATGTCCTTGTACGAGGCGTTCAGGCTGGCCGTCTTCGTTGCACTGCACGCGATGCGGCTGTCGTAGCGTGTCAGCGTGCGGTAGTTGCGCAGTATATAGCCGCCGTAGAGCGTCGAGGGCGATCCCGTCTGATACGTCTGTCCCACGCTGGCGTTGAGCGTCCAACCCGTGGCAGGTTCATATTGCACCGAGGCCGTGGGTTGCAGCCACACACGCACCAACCCCTTGTCTGCTCCTTCGCGCAGACGGTCGTGATAGTTCAGCCAGTTGTACGACAAAGGCAGCGCCAGCGATGCCTTCACCCGCCGCATCTGGTAAGACAAATCCGCCGACACCATCCCGCGGAAATGCTGAAAAACGCTGTTATTGGCGTAAAGGTTTGAATTTGATGGCTGATGTATGATGTATGATGGCTGATGGCTTGTCTGCCAGTCCAGCTCCGACGTCATCTGCTGGTTCTGGTAATAGACCGTGGCGCGAGGCGTGAACTTGACATGGCCTAGTGTGAAGGCCGACAGCAGCGCCAGCGTGCTGTTTACTGTCAATGTACTTGTCGTCATCTCCTGACACTGACTTGCCCGCTCGTTGACTGGTTGACTGGTAGACTCGTTCGTTGACCTTTCTACTGTCAGCCGGCTCGGTGACGATGCATAGCCGATGTTCGTGCGCGTCTCGAAGCCCTTGCCGCTCTCCGCGCGGTGGATGTAGTGGAACACGTCTCCGATACTGACCGACGGCTGGCTGAGTGCCTGCCCCACGCGGTCGGGCGTCAGGATGAAGCCCTCGCTGCGCCCCCGCTGACCTGCCACGCGTAGGTAATTGTTCACGTAGCGCATCTTCTCGTTCAGGTTGTAGCGCACCTCTCCCTCCACGAGGTCCGTCCGTCGGACGGACGCCATCTGCTCGGTGATGACGCGTGTGCCCGTGCCCGGCAGCAGATAGGCCGTCTCAGCATAGCTGTCGCGGTTCTCGCGGTCGGTATAGCCGATGACGTTTACGTTCAGCTGCGCCGACTCGCCCAGCTTGAAGAGGTTGTTCACTGTGGCGGCGTGCGAGTCGTTGCGCAGCCAGCGCTCCTTGCCGATGCCTGGCGGCGTGGGCATGCGCAACGACAGGTAACTCTCTACCGAAGGCATGGACGAGGCGTTGAACTGTGTCAGCTCACGCGTCAGGTCATGCCCGGCGTTGTTGCTCTTCAGCGTACTTATATTTTGGAAAGTCCTCCCGAAGAACATCCCCGCCAGCTCCACATCACGAAGAAGTGGCCTCCCCCCGGAGCCTCCCCCAACCCCTCCTGAAGGAGGGGAGACTTGATTACCTCCGCTCGCTGCTCCCTTCCCTTCAGGGAGGGGTTGGGGGTAGGCTCCTCCTGCCACTCTTGCATTCATGGAGAAGGTGCCCTTGGCCTCGGGCTTCAACTTCAGGTTGATGGCGGCGCGGTCGGAGAACTGCACATCCTCCAGCGCCCGCACGGGCTGGTGGTTCTCCAGCACCTGCACCGTAGCTACGTCCCGTGCGGCGATGTTGTTCGTGGCGATGCCGTAGCGCCCCTGCAGCAGGTCGAGGTTCTCGATGTAGAACTTGTTGATGCCCTTGCCCTGATAGGTTATTTCGCCCGATTCCTTCACGTCGATGCCCGGCATCTTCTTCAGCACGTCGCCGATGACCTGGTCCTTCTCCGAGGCGAAGGCCGAGACGGCGTAGTTGATGGTATCCTTGCCGCCCCACATTTTCCGTTCGTTCACCACCACCTCGCGCAGCTCAGTCACCTTTTCGCCCACGGTGAAATCCACCGTCTGCGAACGGTTGGCAATGTCGCGGCTCACCTGCTCCACGTTCAGGCCGAACACCTTCAGCGTCAGACTGTCCGTGCCCGCTGCCGTCTCAATGGCGAAGCGGCCGTCGTCGTCAGTGAACGTAAAGCCGATGACATTCTCCGACCCCTTCGGCATCAGCACCACCGACACGTCCGCCAGCGCCTCGCCCTTCGTGGTGGTCACCCTGCCGCTCAACTTTGTCTGCGCCGCAGCGTCGGTTATTATCACCGCTGCCAGCACCAGAAAGGACAAAAAGATTTTCCGTCTCATCGTTCTATATCTTTAATTTCTAATGAAATTAGAACTAAAACTTTGAACTAAAACTAAAACTTTTGAATAGCTTTGGTGTGCGACATGCAGGACTTTTGACTTCGTCTTTTCTTGTCGCGACTCGGCCAATCAAACGAGTTTGTTGGCGCTCGCTGCTCCAAGAATTCTCAAGTTTTAGTTTTAGTTTTTGGTTTTAGTTTTTCATTCCTAATTCCTAATTATTTCCTATTCCCGTTCGAGGGGGTTGTAGGGCTTAGACTTGGAAGATACACGGCTGGTACTGACTCTTCCCCATAAAACACCTGTTAAATAGGCCAAAGGATCATCGTGGAACTTTTCAATCACCTTTTGCAAATCCTTACGAGGTTTCTCCACGTAGTGCCAATCATATTTGACGATGGGTTCTGTCTTTTTTAGTTTCTCTATCCCCACACAGTCAAAGATGAAGTGGCGTTGTGTGTCGTAGGCTTCAAGTATCATACCGGGCAGCCCGCCTAACTTCCACGGGCCATTGGAAATAGGAATTCCCGATGTAAACCATGCCTCGTAATTGCGGCCTAAATACCGTGTCGTGGCCTTCTGACAATCGTAGCCGTGGATTTGCTTGAATTCTGGGGTGAGTGTCCATGCCTGCATGGGGATGTCTTCCTCGTAAAAAAACACATCGGCACGTGGTTCAAAGATACGTGTAGTAACAGTCATTTTTTTATTACTAAAATTTTTATAGACCTCAGTTGCACCCAGTCCCCGGCTCTCGTCGGTATGTACGCCCGTTGCACCCGGCTTCACTTCGGGATGAGGGGGATAAATGTTAAAGAACTTAGAATACGCTGCCCCTACGAGAAGAACCAAATTGTTGACGATAGACTTTTTTTCAACTGTATCTATTACGCATGTCAGTTTATACGAAAACTTATATTCCGCTTCATCCAACACCGTATATTTGTCCACGCCTAAAAAGTCGCATTGTACCGGAAAAACGCCTCGTGGTCCTTGGGCAAAGTTGCTCGCCGCAAACATCAGTACGGCAATGAATGGAAGTATTTGTTTCATAATTTTTTATTCTATTCTCGCTCGAGGGGGTTGTAGGAGCGAGGTTGGGAATGTCCGCCATACATGCCGTTTGATACAGTTGACAAGTAAGCAAAGAAGTCCTCATGCATTCGTTCTATCATCTTGTTTATCTCCTTACGGGATGTCTTCACATAATGCCACTTGTATTGTATGATGTCCTCCTTCTTCTTTAGCTTTTCAATTCCCACGCAATTAAAGACGTAGTGCCCTTGCATATCGTTGGCCTCCAGTATCATTCCAGGCAGTCCGCCTAGCTTCCACGGGCCGTTGGAGATTGGTATCTCTAACGTGTACCATGCTTCGTAGTCGCGACCCAGATACCGTGTCGTTGCTTTCTGACATTTGTAGCCGTGTATTTGCTTGGTCTCCGTCAAGAAGGTCCATTTCTGTTTTGGCAGTTCTTCCTCATATATGAACACATCCCTGCGAGGCATCCAAATGCGGGTCGTGACGTAGAGTTGCTTTTTCTTTAAATTTTTATACACTTCCGTTGCTCCCAATCCCCGGCTTTCATCAGGATTCACATTACCGGAGCCTATCTCGGGGTGTGGCGGATAGTCATTATAGAATTTGGAGAATCTCTGTCCCACCAGCAATATCAAGTTGTTGCTGACAGTTTTGTATTCAATGGTATCAATCACACATGTCAATGTGTACGAAAACTTGTATTTCGCTTCATCCAAGACAATGTACTTATCTGTTTCCAGCCCTGCTGTTCCCAGAGGAAAAACGCCAAATGGACTCTGTGCAAGGCTGCTCGCCGCAAACATCAGCACGGCAATGAATGGTAGTGTACGTTTCATAGTTGTTTATTCACGTTCGATAGGGTTGTAGGGCGTTTTCCTGTTACTGGCTGTGCTATCAAGTTGGCCTTCCAATTGTGGAGAGTGGTATATTACATAGGCATATCCATCGTCGTGCATCCACTTGATTAGCTTGTTCAGTTCCTCGCGAGTGGTTTTTTCGTATTTTTTATAGTAATTGTATCACTACTGTCCCGTTAAAGTGGACTAATCGGTCTTTGAAATAATTGAAATACAGTCTATTAAGCAGGTTTTTGAAATAAAACGGACTTGATTTTGTAACTTTGCAGCCAAATACAATTGACTGCTATGTTCCAGGACAA
>JAILEU010000020.1 GCA_024697785.1 Bacteroidaceae bacterium
GACTGCCATTCTCTCAGGGCATAGACAAAATGTGCTTCCTCCACTTTGTCGTTTGGCTTGGTCGTGAAAAGTGTCACTTCAAGGGTTCCTTCACCCACCCATTCCTTTGTGATTTCTGGCTGCTCGACTTTGTAGTCGTTCTTGATGAACTCAGAAACAGGCGAGTCACTCATTCCGGCTTTGGAAGCATAAGCATGGATGGTCTGGTTGTAGAGGATATCGACCGGACCAGAGTATAGGATGGGAGCAGAGCCTTCATATGCATAGAGCCCAAAGTCAACATATGCTGGCCCTGCATCATTATGGCAGTGGGCTGCAATAGTGTTATTGCCTTCATGCAAAACAGTTCTTTGGTTAGAGGTGAGATTTCTGCTCAGGTTCAGTTCAGCACCGCCTTCGGAGACGACAAGCGTGCCATTAATGTAAAGCTCAATAGCATCATCATGAGAGTATTTTATGAAATAATCATTATATAAATCCTCTTTTGTGAGACTGAAAATGCGTCGAATATAGATGTCGGAGTATTCGTCTGTCCAGGAACTGTTGACATTCTGATACTCGTCCGGAGAGCCCAAAGCTGCTTTCTGTTCGGACCAACTGCTGTCGTCGAAGTCGGCGTTCATCCAGTTGTCGGCAGGAATGTCTTGTGTTGCACGTCCCTTCCAAGCCTCTTCGTTTGCCATTGGTGCAATGGCCTTAAGGGTCTGATTGTTGATGACGGAGTAATAGATGACGGCGCCATCGGTTAGTGTGCTCATCGTCAGCGTGTAGTTCTCAAAGAAGAATGTAGGCTGGGCGGCAGGCAGGTTGCCGATGGCGGCAATGTTCGGGTCGAATTCCTGCCACGACCTGGCGTTCTTGTACGTCTCGACAGCCTCGGCGGGGACGTATAGCGTGGCGCCCTGCTGGGCTGCACCAAGAAGGGCATTGTTGTCTGTAAACGTCGGTGGGGTAGTGGCAAACAGATAGACAGCTTTCAAACTTGAGTTGCCTTGGAAAGCATCGTAACCAATAGAGGTCAGACTTGCTGGAAGGGTGATGGTGGGAAGTGAACGGTCGTTGTTGAAAGCATACTGATCAATAGTGGTTATTGTGGAAGGCAAGGATACGCTCGCAAGGGCATAGCATTCGGTAAAACATCCATAGGGAATAGTGGTAACTCCTTCTGGAATGACGATAGAAGCCAATTTCTCACAATAGCGGAATGCCTCGTTCTGGATTTCCTGCACGCTGGCGGGAATCTCCACGCTTACTAATTCGCGGCACTCATTGAAAAGAAAAGAGCGGATGACGGAAAGTGAAGAAGGCAACTTTATGGATTGCAGGGCAGAGCAGCGTTCGAAGCAGTTAGCACCAATTTCCTTAATGCTATTGGGCAGATTGATTGAACTTAGAGCACCACAATTAATGAAAGCAAGGCTGCCGATGGTCTCCACGCCATCGGGCAAGGCGCATTTTGTCGCAGAGTGGCATCTTCCAAAAGCATACACACCAATAGCCTTTAACGTTGACGGCAGCACGAGTTCCTTGAGGTTGTTGTTGTCATAGAAAACAGCATAGTCGATAGACTCAAGTCCTTCATTGAAGGTGACCTTTTCCATGTTGTGACATTCTCTGAACGCTTCATACTCTAATGCTTTTACGCTGCCGGGTATGTTTACTGATTTCAGTCCATCGCAGTTTTGGAAAGCATGTTGCCCGATGGACAGGATAGTGTTTGGCAGGCTAATAGCAGTAAGATTATCCTGATTGTAGAAAGCATTATCTCCGATTCGTAAAACGTTGAAGGTTGTGCCTCCGTTCGTGACGGTTTGTGGAATGGTGATTTCTCCTGAATAGCCTGAGTCGCCACTGGTCACTTCGACTTCGTTGTTTACGCTGTTGTCAATCTGCCGATAATAGATGCCGTCTTTTTTGAAACGGCTGTCGATGCCGTCGATATAGCGTTCGGCGATGGGTGAGTTAATGCGGCCCGGGAAGGTCGAGATGGCTTTGACGGTGAGGTTATGGTCTAACTTGAAAGGTTCGGTATATTCTTTGCGGGTAGCAGACGTGTTGGGGTCGGAGCCATCGAGGGTGTAATAGATGGTAGCTCCGTCATAGTTGGAGACAATGGTGATGGTCTTGTAAGAGTTATCGCTGGCTACCTCGTCGTAGATATCAGGGGTGTTGACGTAGTAATCGTCGAAGAAGTTAGCATCGACGAAGGCTGAGTTGGACCATCCGTCACGCACAGCAAAGGCATAGATGTGGGTGGCCTGAGTCAGCGTGAATGCTCCTTCATAAAGTTTGCTAATGCTCATGTTGTATTCATCGCCCCAGCCGTATGTTACGCTGGCATCGGTGCTCCAGTATATCTTGGTGTCGGGGGCAATGTCCTTCATGGTAACGATGAAGTCTTCCGACATGGAGACAATCGGGGCGGGGGTAGGTAGGTCAAAGCGCTCGTAGGTGGCGACGGCTGAGTTGCTGTACCCGTTGCAGACGGCAATGGCCTTGATGGTCTGGTTGCCGAAATACATGAACGGTTCGGTGTATTTTGTGCTGCTGGTCGTCGGGTCGGAGCCGTCGGTGGTATAGTAGATAGTTGCCCCTTCATTGGTATTTCTTAAAGATAAAATATATTCTTCTTCGTTGAAGGAGAATAACGGTTTTGAGCAGGGGAAGCCTTCGTCAGGAGAAAAGGTCTGTATGCTGGCGAAATCTTTCCAATAGTCGGCGTTCTGATAGGCACTTAATGCATTCTTATCTACATATAGGGTGGCGTGGTCGGAGATTCCAGAAAAAGCATCGCCATCAGGCATGGACGGTGGGGTGGGGGCAGAGATGAATACTTCATCGACGGTAGATAAGTCATAAAAAGCGGCATTTCCGATGTACGTTACATTTTCATAGAGTTTAATAGTTTTCAGTTTATTTGATAACCCATGAAAAGCTTCGTACCCTATATACTCTAATGATTTAGGAAGGTCTAGTTCTTCAATGTTTACTGTGTGATTACTTCTAAAAGCCGTATATCCAATGGTCTTAACGCTATTTGGCAACTTCAGTTCACCAGTATAAGTTACTTGACTGTCATTTCCCATATAAGCAAACGAACTTGGCCCAATTTCCTCGAGTCCTTCGCTGAAATGAAGCTCTTGCATATAGTAGTTGTCGTAGAAGGCATGTCCTTCAATCCTCTTTAACGTTCGGGGAAAGGTAACGGAGGTTATGTCATGACGGCTATAAAAAGCTTGGCCGGATACAGTTACGACCGTGTAGGGCTTATTTGCGTTTGAAACGGTGGCAGGGATGACTATTGCTCCGGATGCGGAACCGCCTGTAACCATTACTTCCGTGTCGCTGACGGTGCTATAGTTCAGCCCGTCCACTTCAAAGTCGTCGGCAAAAGCTGCGCCTGCGGAAAGGATAACACCTGAAACGAGTGCAAATACGCGGGTTTTATATGTTGTCTTCATAGTCTTACTATTTAGTCTTCAATAATCAATTCCTTATTTCTTTTACCTTATTATATTATATATTAGGTGTTGGGTTGTCGTCGTCGCCGGGGATGTTGCCTGAGGTCTCGAAGGTGACGTTGGTGCTGTAGCCGGTGCCGGCGGCGTTGACGGCGTAGGCGCGGACGTAGTACTTGACGCCTGAGCGGAGGTTCTCGACGTCGGCAGTGAGGGTGCCGGCAGAGAGCTCCTGGGCCTTGCCGCTGCTGGATGTCTCAGTGAGCAGAAGGGCGGCGTCGGCGCTGCTGACGCGGCCGGTGCAGTTCTCGAGGGTGGGCTCGGGCGAGGTGCCCCAGACGAAGCCGTAGTCGGTGACCTTCAGCGGGCTGGTGAACGCCGACGCGAAGGTGGCGATGTAGCGTCCGAGGTTGGGGATGGTGACGGGCATGACGGCGGGCACGGTGGCGGCGGCCTGCGTGACGGTGCAGATGCGCTCAATCTTGCCCGAGGCGGAGGTGACGCGGATGTTGGCCGTGCGGGGGGCGGTGGAGGTGTTGTCCACGGGGCTCACGGTGATGGTGCTCTCGCCCGTGCCGCTGGTGGAGCTGAGCGTGAGCCATGTGTTGTCATCGACGGTGATGGTCCACGAGGCGTTGCCGTGGATCTGGAAGGTATAGTCGTCGGCGATGGCTGTAGCGTTGATGATTTCAGGCTCGATGGTGAGCGTGACGGCCTTCTCGGCCTGGCTGATGGTGACGGTCTGCTTCTGTCCGCTGGCGCCGGTGACGGTGAGGACGGCCTCGCGGCTGTACTCGGTGTTGTTGGTCTGCACGGCGATCTGGATGGTCGCGTTGTCCGAGCCTTCGGAGGGCGAGTAGGAGAGCCATTCAGCTACGCCCGAGATGGTCCAGGTGGTGTTGCTGGTGATGGTGAATGAGTTTGTGCCGCCTTCTTCGCCGAAGTTGATGGCTGTGGTGCTGGCTGTCAGCGTCTCGTCTGCCTTGCTCTGTCGCAGGGTGACGACGCGTCGTACGCCGTCGTCGGAGGTGACGGTGAGCTGGCACGAGCGCTCGTCGATGGCTGAGGGGTTGACGCCGGTGGTCAGCGTGACGTCCTGGCTGCCTGTGCCCTGCACGGGGCTGACGGCTAGCCAGTCCACCTCTTCGGCGATGGTCCAGTTGCAGTCAGCGTCGATGTGGAGGGTGGTCTTCTCCTGGTTGCCGCCCAGCGTGACGTTGTTGGCGCGCAGGAAGTCCGAGCTGACGGTGAAGTTCGGGTCCATTACATCGCTGCACGACGAAAGGAGGATTATCAATGAAAAATGAAAAATGAAGAATGAAGAATAGAATCTTCTGTTATTGGCGTTTTTCATACGAGACATTTTTTCTTAACTCTTTATTCTAAATCAGCTATCAGAAGTTGACGGTGAATCCGGCAGTGGCGGCGAATCCGCCGGCGGTGACGCCCGCCTTGTCCATGATGGCGGTGTATGTCTGGCTGTCGCCGACGGGGGCCATGTATTCGGGTCGGACGAAAAGGGCGAGGTGCTTGGTGGGGAAGAAGAAGAGCTTGCCGCCGATGGTGAGGAACGAGGCGGACTTGCCGTTGCCCATCAGTCCCGTGCCGTCCACGTTGGTGCCGCTGAGGGTTGCGACGGTGAGGCCGAGCTGCGGGGTG
>JAILEU010000034.1 GCA_024697785.1 Bacteroidaceae bacterium
GAGGGGTTCATGACGGCGGCGATGACTTGCACCACGCCGTTCTCCACCTCTTCGTCAGCACTAAGTATCTGTGCGCCGTTGATGAAGAGCAGGCTGTGTTGTAGGGAATCGACGTCGTAGCTCATGGTCAGGTAGCGGTCGTTGAGGTTCATGGTCGGTACGACATCGCCCTCCATCTCCGTCGTCAGGTAGGTGGCGGGGATGATGTGTGTCTGGGCAATTACCGTACACATGGAATCGCTCAGGTCTTCCAGGTTAGGTGATGTCACGCCTGTCCAGATGACCTTCTTGGAACCAGGAAGCAGGGACGCCTTGTAGATGGAGTCCTGTTCGAACAGGTACCGGTCGATGGCGTCGTTCATGGGGGCGAAGCACGTGTAGGTGCCGTAGGCCTTCATGAGGTTGAACTTGCCGCCGCGTTTCAGGATGGTGATGAAGCTGCTGAACACGTCGGAGTGTTCTTCGAGGTAACTGGCCACCGTGTTGCCTGTGAAGGTGTAGCGGTTGCTCTTGTCAATATCCTCCTTGCAGCCTGCCACCGACAACCCGATTGCCGTCAGCAAGGTTGCCGCCGTCAGGACTGATAACAGGTGTTTTTTGAATTTCATGGATTTTGTTTTTAGCGATTACTTCTTTGAATAGACGTCTTCTTTCACCCAGACAGGGTTCTGTACCAACATGGTGTCGGTTTTCAGCACGGTCTCGTGAATCGGGAAGAAGAGGGCGTCGATGGAGGCCATCTTACTCTTGATGGCGCTCTGGTTGGTCTCGTACTTGTGGGGAACCATCACGTTCAGCATGTTGTTCGTGGTGCCGTCGCGGAGGGCCATGCGGACCAGGTCGAACCAGCGCTTGCCTTCGAAGCAGAGCTCACGCTGACGCTCCTTGAGCACCAGTTCCTGGAGGCTGGCTGCACTGCCTTCGGCATACTTGATGGAGTCGTTACGCGACACCTTCGACACTTTGTTTGAACGGTAGTAGACGGCTTTCACCAGCTTGAAGGCCTCGTTAAGGTCGTTGCTGGCTGAGTCGGCACGGAGGGCGCGGGCTTCGGCCTCCATCAGCATGACGTCGGTGATGCGGTAGAGGATGACGTTCTGCCACGAGTAGGAACCGTTGTCGCGTGAGGGGAAGTATTCAGGACGTCCGTCCTGGTTGGTGCCGCCCACGCTGGTGGAACGGGTCGTGTATTTGGCGATGGGGAAGACGTCTTCCTCGTTGCCGTGCTGATTGGTAAAGCTGACGCGGCGGGCATCGGTCTTCTTGTAGAGGACGTTGTCGTCGGTTCCTTCCTTGCCGAGGTACGAAGAGGCGGTGAAGGGCATGTTGGTCTGCGTCTCGGAGTAGCCGTAGAACGAGCAGATAGCCTGATTGTGGTTGTTGTCCTCGTCGAGCTGCAGCTCAAGGATGCTCTCCTTGCGGTCGTTCTTGTCAGCAAAGATCTTCACGTACGTCTCGTCGTGCACAGAGGCTGTAGCCCTGTTGATGGGGTGGGTCTCCAGGGGATAGCTGGCTACAAGAGCATCGGCAGGGTCGGTGCCGACGGCTTCCTGCTGCTTGCCGACATTGTATTTCTTGTTCCAGTCGATGAGGTACTGCTTGCGGTCGGCAATGATCTGCTCGCAGTCCTTGATGCAGGCGGCATAGAATTCCTTGCAGTCAGAGCCGTCGCTCTTGTTCTTGAACTGGGTGAAGGCAGCCTTCCAGAGGAGGACGTCGGCGCGGATGGCGCGGACGGCATCGGCGGTAAAGCGTCCCTTGTTATAGAGCTCGTTGGGATATGCACCCGAAGGCAGCACCAGATGCTCGGCCTCGTTCAGGTCCTCGAGGATGAAGTCAAGGGCCTCCAGAGGGGTGGACTGTGCAGTATGCAGATCCTGGCTGTCGTCAATCTTAGCCTCTTTCAGGAGGGGCACATCGCGGAAGGCGCGAACGAGATAGAAGTGGCAGAGGGCACGCATAGCCAGCATCTCGCCACGGACCACGTTGTAGTCGCCCTGTGTGAAGTCCGGGTCTTCTTCCAGCACGTTCGGGGCGAAGTGGAGGACGATGTTGCAGTTGTTGATGATTTTGTAGTAGATCGACCAATCGCAATAGCCGTTGGTGGCCAGCAGGTTGGCATTGTTGATATACTTCAGGTCGGTGCCGATGTGGGTGGTCTCGATGACATCGTCGGAACGGAGTTCGCCATAGACGAAGACGCGCTTTACGAATGCGTCGGAAACCAGGTTCTTATAGCAGTTTATCACCATGCCGTTCACGTCAGCCTTGTCTTTCCAGAAGTCTTCCAGCACGACCTTGTCCGTCGGGTAGATGGTCAGGAAGTCGGTGCAGCTTCCCATTGTCAGCGTCAGAGCGGCAACAGATGCAATAGATAATAACTTTATTGTCTTTTTCATAATACCTTATTCTTTATGAGTTCGGTGTACGATAACGTTGGTTTAGAATCCGATGGTGAGTGCAAGGGTGTAGGACCTTGAACGCGGTGTCTTGGCACCATCCGAAGCACGGCCCCATCCACCCACGGAAATTTCGGGATCCAGACCGGTGTAGTTGGTCCAGATGAACAGGTTGTTGGCCGAACCGGAGAGGTAGAGGCTGTTCAGACCATACTTCTTCAGCTTCTGAGCGTCGAAGGAGTAGGAGAGCTGGAGGTAGGAGAAGCGGATGTAGGAAGCATCTTCCACATAACGGTCGCAACCCAGGAAGTTGTAGCCCGTGTTGTAGAGGGCACGCGGGATGACGGTGACGTCACCTTCCTTACGCCAGCGCCAGTTGACGGCGATGCTCTGGTTGTCGTTCGTGTACATGTTCTCCACGTCGGAACGGGCCTGGTTGACGACATCGACACCGTAGCGGTAGGTGAACTGTGTCTTCAGCTGGAGGCGCTTGTAGAAGAGGCTCACGCCGAAACCGCCCTGTGCATCGGGGTTAGAGTTGCCGAGATAGACGATGTCGAGCTCGTTGATGTTACCATCGTGGTTGATGTCCTCATAGACGGCGTCGCCACCGCGGAAGCGGTAGATCTGGTCGCCTTCCTCGTAGCCGAACACCATCTGCAGCGGTTTGCCGTTGGCTCCGTAGATGACCTTACCCTCTTCGTCGTAGGCGATGGGGCAGCTGGCACCGTAGATGGGGTTATCGTTGGCGTCGTGGGCCACGATGCGCGAGGGCGTGTACTCCGGATCGTCCATCTTGGCCAGAGCCTTCTCCCAGTTCTTGTAGCTGTACTCATAGACGCCCAGATAGCGGAAGCCGTAGAACGAACCCAGCGGGTTGCCCACCTGGATGCGGCCCAGATAGGTGTTGTTGTTGAAGTTGTAGTCTTCGTTCTGGCTGTTGAGGACGCTCTCCTCCATCTCCAGGATGCGGTTGAAGTTCTGACCGACGTTGACATAGCAGCTCATGGTGAGGTCCTTGCCAAGTTTGACGAATCGGTTACCATCCACGCGCAGTTCCCAACCATGGTTGCTCACGGCGCCCGTGTTGCGGTAGGCGAGTGAGGTGTAGCCGTTGTAGTTGGGGATGGCGTAGTTGCCCATCAGCTGGTCGCTGGTGACGTTACGATAGACGTTGATATCGGCCGTCAGACGATCTTCGAAGAGGCCGAGGTCGGTACCGATGTTATACTCTGTCTTCTTAGCCCAACGGAGGTCGGTGAGTCGGAGGCCTCCCTGTTGGATGGCACTCTGGTCGATGTAGCGTCCGTTGTTGCTGTAGGTGGTGTAGTGCAGGTATTCGCTGCTAGGGGCAGAACCCGTGATGCCGACACCCGTACGGAGGGAGAGCATGGAGAGGTATTTCTCTGACCACTTCATCCACGGCTCGTCGATGATGTTCCAACGGAGGGAGAGGCCGGGGAAGTTACCCCACTTGTGTGCGTTACCGAAGCGGGTTGAACCGTCGCGGCGCAGGGTGGCGGTGGCGCTGTAGCGACCACCCATGTAGGAATAGACCGCGGAGAACGACATGGCGGCCGAACGCGATTGGCCGGTGCCCGTGCGACTGTCTGTCAGGTAGGAACCGGTGGTGGGGCTGAAGATGCCGTGAGGAATGCCGTGTGAGGAGGCACTCTGGCTGGAGCTGTTACTGAGTCGCATTTCGAACTGACCCATGAGGGTGAAGTAGTGCTTCTCGTTGTTGAAGTGCGGGGTGAAGGTCAGACGATGACGTGTGGTGAACGACAGCGATTTGTCGTCGCTGTTGCTGCTCTTGTTGACGTCGGTGTTGAGCCAGCCCTGCGTGGAGAGGCTGTTGGGGAAGTAGTCGTCGTTGCTGGTGGTGGCAGCATCCATGTTGACCATGCCGTAGTAGCGGAGCTGTGTCTCATCGCGTTCGAGGCCGAGGAGCTTATAGTCCAGCGAGATCTGCGGGGTGATACGGTAGCTCTTGGTGTTCCTCCAAGCCTGCTTACCGACGGCCACGGGGTTGATGCGAGACTTCTGGTTGCCGTCGAAGATGCTGCTGGCTGTCTGACGCATGATGTAGAAGTCCTCCGTGTCGTTGCCCTGCGGATCCTGAGCGTAGATGCTCATGTTAGGCATGATGACCTGTGCTGTGGAGAGCAGACCGCTGTAGTTCTGGTCGTTGTTGGTGTAGGTCAGCGAGAAGTCGGCAGCCACCTTGATGCGGTCGCTGACGAAGTAGTCGAGGGCCATACGGGTGGAGAAGCGGTCGAGGCGCTGCTCGATGACGGTACCGGTCTGATGGTAGTAACCACCGCTGATACGGAACTGGGCACGGTCGCCACCACCGGTGAGGTTGACGTTGTGGTCGTGTGTGAAACCGTTGGTGCTGATGGCCTTCACCCAGTCGGTGTTGTTGTTGAAGTTCTCATACTCGGAGAAGGTCGGGTTGTAGTTGAGCTCCTGGGCGTTGGAGGCGGTGCTGCTCTGTGTGGGGTTGAAGTGCGACTCCTTGAGGAGCATGGTGTAGTCGTCGCCGTTCAGCAGGTTCAGACCCTTGGGCATCCACGACTGCGAGAAGCGGTAGCTGTAGGAGACCTGGGTCTTACCGCGCGAACCACGCTTTGTCTTAATCATGATGACACCGTTGGCACCGCGGCTACCCCAGATGGCGCAAGCCGAAGCGTCCTTCAGGACTTCGATGCTCTCGATATCGTCGGGGTTAACGGTCAGCAGTTGGGCGAAGCTCTCTTCGTTAGCCGTCGAGAAGTCGAAGTTTCCTTTCTCCTCGGTGGGCATTTCGAAGATGTTGTCGTTGACGACGATGAGGGGTTCGGCGTTACCGGTGATGGTGGAGGTACCACGCAGACGCATCTGCGTACCGGAACCAAGGTCACCCGAGTTGAACACGATGTCCAGACCGGCAATCTGTCCCTGCAGGGCTTCGTCGACCGAGGCGAAGGAGAGACCTTCCATCTCGCTCATGCTGAACTTCTGCTTGGCGACGGAGACTTCGCGGTCGAGAATGTCCAGGCCGTTGGTCTCGTTGCGCTTCTCGGCGATGATGGTGACTTCATCAATGACGTTGTCGTCCTTCATTTTTACATTAAATACGGTACGCGTACCTATATCTAATATAACGTCCTTATAGCCGACGTAGGTAATCTTCAGTTTGTCCTTAGTGTCGCGGACCACCATGACGAAGTTACCGTCGAAGTCGGTGGTGGCGGCTTCCACAATACGGTTGTCCTTGTTGATTTCGACGACGTTCACCATCATAAGGGGACCCATGTCGTCGCTCACATTACCTGAAATACGGGATGTCTGAGCAAATGCGCCCGTTGTCAGCAGGCATAAAACAGCTGCGAGGATATACTTAACTTGTTTCATGATACCTTGTATTATTCGTTTTCAGTTGTAAACCTGCCATTCTTGAAGATACGGTCGTTGACCAGGTAGTTGTCGATCTGGTGTACGACGGCGTAGGAAGAAGTCTCGATGCTTCTTCCGGCAAATTCGATGTCGCGGGTCATGATGTTGTAGTCCTGACCCTCCTTGCCGGTGGTGATGACGTAGCAGACATTATCGATTTCGTCGATGTCGCCTTTGACGGTGAGGGTCTGCCGACCATATTTGTCGGGATAGTTATGCGCATTGACATCCTTGTCTGCACCAATGCTGGTGGACTCGACGTAAACCTTGCTGAATCGTTTGGTCTGGTTGTCGAGTGCTGCGGTTTCGTAACCGACATAGTAGTATTCGTTGTTACCCTCGGTCATCTTGTGGGGGTTGTTGTCAACATAGATGGAGTTATCCTGGATGTGATACTTCACGAAGTCGATGATGAGCATGGCGCGTTTTTCGATGCTCTTCTTCTGGTTCGTAATCTGGACGTCCTTCTCGTTGATCTTAGCCCGGAGGTTATCTACCTGCTGACGGACGACGGCCGTGTCGGGCTCGTTGTTGCTGATCTTGAGGGCGAGGGTGTTCTCCAGAGCCTCAAGGTCGTTCGACATGTCGGCGAGGTCGTTGATGGCTTCGTTGACGACCTCTGTCTCGGCCTCCAGGTCTTCCCAGCTGGGCAGGCCCTTTTCATAGGCTTTGTAGATGGCGTCGTTCGTGGGTACATAGACGGTGTAGTGGTACGTGTTGAACGTGTGGATGTTGTAGTCCAGACCGCCCACATTCTCGAAGATCAGGAATTTCTTGGTGCTGTCGGGGTCAAGCTCTCCCTTGTCGTTGCGGACACCAACCAGCTCGACCACGTCGTTGGAAACGCCGCAGAGGGTATAGAACTCGTAGAAGTCCTCGTGGCGGATGGAGTCTGAGAGCACCTTATAGACGGACTGTGTAGCCGGCTGGATCATGGCGTCGTCCAGACGGTAGGTGTTACCGTTCTCCTGATGATAGGTCTCGCCGATGGCAACGCCCGTGTCGGGGCCGCCGGGGATGGTGTCGATTTCCAGTTCATGACCGCCATAAACGCGTTCTACGACGGGAACATCTTCGGGAATACCGTTACGTACGCGCGTTTCCGTACCATTGTAGGCTACCTTGACGGTACCATAGCCCTTGGCCATGTGGTAAAGGTTGCCGTCCTGGAAGTCGCCGACGATGATGTAGTATTCCATCATCTGCTCCAGCAGGTTCTTGATCTGGCCGGCGTTGGTCAGCTTGGTTCCTTCGGTGAGCAGCTCGCCTGTCTGCCTGTCGTAGGTCCATGTATCGGCATAGACCTTGGCGGCTTCGGTACGGGCTGTCGGATCGAAGTGGAAGAAGTAGCAGGTGGGTGTGGGCTCCTTCAGCGAGGCCACGTCGTTGTAGCGCATGGCGTTGTCGGAGGGGACGATGAGGCTGAAGTAGCTGTCCATAGCCAGCAGGTACTTATCGTATTCATACTGGTTGATGGCCCAGTAGGTGACGCGGGTTGCCTCGCTCAGCATGACGGGTGCGATGACGGCCACGTAGCGGGCGGGGCTATAGACGGCTTTCGTCACATAGACGACGCCGTTGTTGGTGATCATGCACTCGTCGATGTGTTCCTTTTCGATGTGCATGGACTCACGGGCATCGTTCATGATGCTCTCGAACTTGCTCGGCACGGTGGCGATGAAGGTCGATTTCATGACGTTGCGGAGCAGGGCCTGGATGACATCCAGGGGAATGCTGTCCATAGACTCGACGAGGGTGGCGCAGCGGGTGCCGTCGGCGCGGACGCCGTAGCGCTCGATGAGGGGCTTGCCCTGTCCGGTGGTGAAGTACTGGGTGAGCGTCTCGTCGTTGGGGACGAACATGGCGCCCATGTCAGCCTCGACGGAACCGCCGGTGCCGGAGGTAAAGCTGTTCCAGCCCGGGTCGAAGTAGAGCGAGCCCTTGGTGGTGCGGAGCCGCTGGTCGTCGTCGGTGAAGGAGAGGAAGCCGCTGTTGGCGTCGGCGGCGGTGTTACGGTCGCGTGTGGAGGTGAAGTAACGCTTCTCATAGACGCGCTCCGAGTTGGCATCGTCGCCGTAGTGGTTGAGGCGGTTGTAGTCGCTGCTGAGCTGATCGTTATAGACGGGAACGGCGAAGCGGTCGAGCAGGCGGCTGAAGAGCTGCGTCTTGGGGTTGCGGCGGATCTCCTCGGCCATGTTCGAGGGCGGGATGAGCAGGCCGTCGAGCTCGTGAATATAACCGTTCTTACAGGTGATGTTCTGCTTGGTGACGCGCTTGTCGAAGATGAAGGCGTCTGAGGACTTGATTTCGCTGTCGTATCTGTGGTTGAACAGAATCTTGAGGTCTTCCAGCGTGATGTTGTTCTGATAGAGCTGCTCCTCGAGGAAGTGAACCATCAGGTAGCTGGTGCCGTCGAGCGCCAGACGGATGCCTTTCTCGCGGTAGCGATCCCAGAACATGTTGTTCTGCGGCAGGTCGGCGCCGGCGTAGAAGCCGATGGTGTCCACAACGTTCGCCGAGGTAACCTGGCGGAGGCATCGTCCCTCCTGCGGCTCGGCATTGGTGCTGGAAGCGGCAGACGAGGACATCATCTCGAGCAGGTAGGCGTTGTCCAACATGCTGTTGTAGAGGATGACCTTCTTCTGAGCTTCGCTCAACTGTTCATAGCTGTTGACGCCCCAGGCGTTCTTGATGCCTTTCATGAAGGCTTCGTCGTTGGCGGCGAACAGCGTTTTACTACCTGTCTTCGACAACACGTCCGTGTAGTTGAGGTCGTCGATGACTTTCAGGAAATAAGTGAAATTGCCTTGTTCTTGCATGTAGTCGTAGATGCTGGCACCAAGCCAATCAGGCTCCATGTCGTCGAGGATATAGGGATCCTTACACGACTGAACGCCCACACACAAGAACAAAAGAACCGCAAATGCACTGATTCCGCGAATCTTACCGTGGTGTTTTGAGGTATTCATACAGTTTTTATTAATTAATATTGTTTTTCTCTCGATGTTACTCTATGTGAATTAACCGTGCAAAGTTAAGAAAAAAAAACACGATGAAGAATTTTTAACAAAAAAATTCAGTCGTTTGGTGCATTTTTTTTGTCTAATACGGTTTTTTAACATTTATAAGGTGGTTTATCGGGTCAGTTGTCAGTATTGTTCGTGATAAACGGCGCTGGTGGTGGAGCCGTTGATGCGTTTGGCGAACTGCTGCGGGGTGATGGTGACGGGACCCTTCATGAACTCGGGCACGTTGTAGCTTTTGTAGAACTGTTTGTAGTAGTCGGGTGTCTTCTGCGGGATGACGAAGGGCTTGCGTCCGCGTCCGTTTTTGTCGAAGTAGGCGATGTAGAGGCGTGTGAAGTTGCCGTCGTAGCGCCGGCTGCTGAAGAGTATCCATCGTCCGTTGCTGCTCCAGTTGTGGAAGCTCTCGGTGTCGGGGCTGTTTATCTCGTTGAGCTTACGCATGTTGCCGTTCTTGAGGTCCATGAGCAGGAGGTCGCCGCTGCGATGCCAGATGTGGAAGACGCCGTAGTCGCCGATGGCGAGCAGCATGTAGCGTCCGTCGGGCGACACGCGGGGCAGGGTGACGCTCTGTCCGGAGGCGGCGGCGTCGAACACCAGCTCGCGCGGGCCGAAGTGCTTCGTCGCGGGGTCGAAGCTCTTCTTATAGAGGTTGTATTTGAAGTCCTGATAGCGGTCGATGATCTCGCGGTCGCGGATGATGGAGTCCTTCAGGAGGAACTTGGCCGAGACGTAGTAGAGCGTGCGTCCGTCGGGCGACCACCAGGGGTAGCACTCCCATTCGGTGGTGTCATTCTCGACGGTGGTCACCTCGTTGAGGTCTATGTCGTAGAGGATGAGGTCGCTGTAGAGATCCTGCACCTCGATTTTCTCGTCGTTGCGGGTGTGGAACGACTGGCCGGTGTTGTTGACGGAGTAGGCGATGTAGTTGTGTGTGGGGTGCCACGAGGGATAGACGCCAGCCGAGAGGGTGGAGTCGGTCTTGAGGTTGATCTTGTGGATGTCGCCGTTGAAGGCCATGATGGTTCCGCCCTTGTGCTGGCGGGCGTGGAACTGCAGGCTGTCGGGATTGTAGTTCCTGACCGAGTGGCAGTTGATGCATTGTCCGTTCTCCTCGGTCGAGGTGAGCATGTTGCTGAAGATGACGCTCTCGTTGTAGTCCTCGAGGCAACGCTGGTTGAGGGTGAGGTCCTCGTAGGTGACGTATGAGGGGGCTATGAGACGATAGCTGATGTAGGGGTCGACGGGCTCTTTGGCGACGCTGATGGTGAAGGGCTTGAGAGCCTTCCACTTCTCCGCTCGCTCCTGCCGGACGTAGGCCTGGACGGTGATGTCCTGGCCGATGCACTTGCGGATGAAGCTGCGCCACTTCTTGATCTTGGGGCGGACGTCGATGCCGCCGACGGTGAGCGTCTCGTCGCCGCAGGTGAAGGTGGTGACGGCCTTCGTGACGCCCTCCTGGGTGTAGCTCCACGTGAGGGGCGCGATGTTGGGCGGGATGGTGACGTCGGTATAGTCGGGGGTGATGACGGTCTTCGTGGTCGTCTTCTCGAAGTCGGTGGGCACGCTTACCGTACAGCCCACCATCGCCACACAAATTATAAGAGGAAAGAGGAGTTTTTTCATATACTGAGAGATTTTGAATCGAACAATGATTTTTTTTAACTACGAATTATACGAATTATTTTCCTTACTGTTAGGCTGATGTGCGAAGCCAATTCATGAAATTCGTAGTGAAAAAGGAATTCTTATATACATGTCCATTAGTCTTGTTCTTTAGAACTATGAATTGTTGCGAATTATACGAATTGTTTTTCAGACTGTTAGGCTGATGCGCGAATCCAATTCGTGAAATTCGTGAAATTCGTAGTGAAAAAAAGAGCCTTTTATACATGTTCATTAGTATGATTTCACGTCGCGGATGAAGAAGTAGAAATAGAAGTAGGTGTCGCCGAAACGTTCGTAAAACTTCTGTTTGATGACGGGGTCGCGTTCGGCATTCTCGCTGATGGCGTTCTTGCGGGCGTACTCCATGAAGGCCTGGAACTTGGCCTTGACGGATTTCTCGAAGGGCATCTTGGCGATATCGACCTTGCCGGGCTCGAGGTTGCCGAAGAGCAGGGCTGCCTCCTGGTAGTGGGTGGGCATGCGGTCGGCCTTGTGGCTGTTGGCATAGCGGAAGAAGTTCTGCCAGAAGGTGGGGATGTCCTTGAGGGTGAGGGCGCACATCAGGCCGGCCTCGTCGAACATGGGCGTCGATATCTCGCCGAACGAGTGGGCGAAGTAGTTGAGCAGGTAGATCTCGACGAGCGAGTTGTCGCCGTCCAACTGGTCCTGATAGCAGTAGAGGGGCAGGATGGAGGCGAACTCCTTGTCCTTGGCGATGAGGGCGGGTTTATCGACAAACTGCTGGTAGTGGCGTGCCCACTTCTTGTGGAACCACGTCTTGGAGAGCGTGTCGAGGTACTTCTGTGCCGAGGTGTACTCGCCGGAGAGGATGGCACACTTGGTCATGTATTTCAGGTACTCCACGCGCCAGCCGTACTCTACGCCGTCCTCGAGGCACCAGCGGTAGCAGAAGTTGAAGCGGGCGTAGTTGTAGTAGAGCATCTTGCCGCCCACCTGCATCATGCGGATGTCGAGCGGCGTGTTCGGGCGTGCTCCGCCGTCGAGGAAGGTGAACATCTCCTCGCCGCTGCGTCCCAGCTTGAGCAAGGCGAGGTTCTTGGCCATGACGATGAGGCGCGTAGGCTCGCCCTTCTGCTTCTTGGCCAGGTTGAGGACGCCCTTGTAGTCCATCTTCTCCATGGCGGCCTCCATCTTCAGCTCGGTGTGGAAGTTGGCGTCCTTGTACCAGAAGAGGCCGGCGAACAGGGCGGCGAGGACGACGGCTCCGCCGTTCCAGCAGAGGCCGGCGACAGCCTCGCGCGACAGCCCGGCCTTCGCGGCCTTCTTGCCCTTCTTGCCGTTTCGGCTGCTTTTGCTGCTTGCGGGCTGGCTGACAGCCGCCTCGTCGTTCTTCGGGGCCTTGAAGCGGCACAGCGTCATGACGATAGCCGAGAGGAAGAGCAGGATGTAGGGCATCCAGTAGCCGATGAGCTCTTTCTTGTAGTGGAATTTCGGCAGGCCGGAGAGGTATATCCATCCCTGCCGCTCCATGGTGAACGCGTAATAATATAAATAAGGTATAAGGGCGATGCCGACGATGCCGACGGCCACCGTCACCCAGTCGCGCCGGCTTGCCGGCTGGTTGTCCTGCCCGCCTTTCGCAGCCATCAGGGCGATGAGCAGGGCGGCCATCAGGGCGTAGAACCCGAAGAGGGGGAAGCCCGCGACGGTCAGTACGGCGACATAGGCCCACCGGTGCCACGCCACGCGCATCTGCTGCCAGCCGAAGACGGCCAGCAGCATGAACGTGTAGCCGACGGCGGCGCTGAAAAGGTAGGCGTGCGTCTTGATGAGGAAGAGCCAGTAGCCCACCTCTAAGGCGCAGCCGACGAGCAGCCCGACGGGGATGAGGGCAACGGCCGAACGGTTGGCAGGGATGCGGAACACCTTCAGCGTCAGTCCATAGACCAGCAGCCACAGCCCCGCCAGCAGTAACGTGCCTAACCAGGGGTAGTACATGAACTGACCCAGGAAGGCGGCGCATACCGTCATGAATCCGGCCGGGTAGGCCATACGTTGCGAGAACCACATCTCCGTGGGGAGCCACAGGCTCAGCTCTTGCGAACGGAACAGCAGCTCCTTCTCGAAAATAAGCAGTAGTGCGTAAACCACCAGCGTGAAACTCACGCCAATAACCAGTGGCAAATGCTTCGTTGTCTTCTTCATCTTTTTTGTTATAATTTGCAAAGATAGTGCAAGCCGAAAGAATAACCAAATTTATTTGAGTTTTTCTGAGGCGCAGCCTATCTAAAATCTCCGAAGGGGAATAAAGGTTATTCCTTTCCCGAACTTTTCAAACAATATAATAATAAAATAATATGATTATCCGCAAAATACCCCTTTAGCTGCTTGTGCGCCCCAAAGGGGCAACGAGCACATAGCCCAGGGCAACGCCCTGGGTACAAGCGGCAAAGGTAACTTTCGCCCTGAAGGGGCAAAAGCATTGTTGTTGAGGGCTTTTGGCTTCGCCTTCGTCCGTCACGACTCGGCCATTCAAGCAAGCTTGATGGCTCTCGCTGCTCCGTCCGTTG
>JAILEU010000123.1 GCA_024697785.1 Bacteroidaceae bacterium
GCCTGCTGGCCCGTTTCTCGCTCTTCAAACCCGTCATCGACACCGAGAAGTGCACCAAGTGCCGCAAGTGCGAGCGCAACTGCAAGACGTGCAGCATCGACATCAAGGGCGGCATGAAGGTGGACTACAGCCGCTGCGTCACGTGCATGGACTGCCTGAGTAACTGCCAGTACGGCGCCATGAAGTACCGTATGGCCAAGGCCACGCCCAAACCCGCCCCTGAAGGGAAGGGAGAGGCTGCGAAAGAAGCCTCTGACGCCGGCCGCCGCGCCTTCATCGCCGGCAGCCTGATTGCCGTCGGCACCGCAGCCGTGAAGGCACAGGAGATGAAGATGGACGGCGGACTCGCCGACATCATCGACAAGAAAGTGCCCAACCGCCAGACGCGCATCACCCCCCCGGGCTCACAGAGCGCCAGCAACATGTACAGCCATTGCACCGCCTGCCAGCTCTGCGTCGATAACTGCCCCAACCACGTGCTGCGCCCCTCGACCGACCTGAAGCACTTCATGCAGCCCGAGTCGTCGTACGAGCGCGGCTACTGCCGTCCCGAGTGCAACATCTGCTCCACCGTCTGCCCCGTGGGTGCCATCCGTCCCCTCAAGGTCGAGGAGAAAGCCTCCACACAGATAGGCCATGCCGTATGGGTGCGCGAGAACTGCGTCGTCGTTGCCGACGGCGAACTCTGCGGCAACTGCGCCCGCCACTGCCCCACCGGAGCCATTCAGATGGTTGACGCCGGCAGCAACTCGAAGCATAAGGACCGCCGCGGACGCGACATCCGTCTCCAGATACCCGTGGTCGATGAAGAACGCTGCATCGGCTGCGGAGCCTGCGAGAACCTCTGCCCCAGCCGTCCCTTCAGCGCCATCTACGTCGAAGGCCATCAAGTGCATAAGACGGTGTAATTGGTTAATTTCGGCCTTCGGCCGAGGTTTAGTTTTTTGGAAAACCAAAAAAGTTTAGTTTTTGCTTCGCAAAAGGTTTAGTTTTGAAATATGCCCCTAAACCCATAAACCGCCGACGAAGTCGGCATTAAACCTCGGCAAAGCCGAACTAAACCGACGACGAAGTCGGCACTAAACCCATACCCCCCTAAACCCATAAACCCCATTAAACCCATAAACCGCCGACGAAGTCGGCATTAAACCTCGGCAACGCCGAACTAAACCGATGAAGTCGGCACTAAACCCATACCCCTCCTAAACCCATAAACCCCATTAAACCCATAAACCTATAAATAATGGATAGAAGAGAATTCATCAAACGTTCAGCGGGTGCCGTAGCGGCATCGGCGCTGGTCGGCTGCGAAAATAAAGGCCAGCAAGCCCAGAAGGCAACAGGCCAGCCGGGCGAAGGCGGCATGACCTACCGCATCAACCCCAAGCAGGGCGACAAGGTCTCCATCCTCGGCTACGGCTGCATGCGCTGGCCGATGAAGAAGGACGAGAACGGCCGCGACATCATCGACCAGGAGGCCGTCAATACCCTCGTCGACTACGCCATTGAGCACGGCGTCAACTACTTCGACTGCTCGCCCGTCTATCTGCAGGGACAGTGTGAGCGCGCCACCGGCATCGCCCTGGCTCGTCATCCGCGCGACAAGTACTTCATTGCCACCAAGCTCTCCAACTTCGGCGACAGCTCGCGCGAAGGCAGCATGCAGATGTACCGCAATTCGTTCGAGTACCTTCAGACCGACTGCATCGACTACTACCTCCTCCACTCCATCGGCGGCGGCGGCGTCCCCGCCTTCAACAGCCGCTATGTCGATAACGGCATGATGGACTTCCTCCTCAGTGAGCGCGAGAACGGCCACATACGCAACCTCGGCTTCTCGTTCCACGGCGACCCCAACTCGTGGGACGCCTTCGTGGCGCTGCACGACAAGTACCACTGGGACTTCGTGCAGATCCAGATGAACTACTCCGACTGGAAGCTCTCCAATCCCCCAGCCGAGAAGCTCTACAACGACCTCCACGACCGCGGCATCCCCGTGGTCATCATGGAACCGCTGCTGGGCGGCCGTCTCTCGAAGGTGCCAGACAACATCGTGGCACGTCTGAAGGAACGCGAACCCGAGCTCAGCGTCGCCTCGTGGGCCTTCCGCTTTGCCGGCACACCCGAGGGCGTCCTCACCGCTCTAAGCGGCATGACCTACATGGAGCATCTGCAGGACAACATCAAGTCGTTCAGCCCCCTCGTGCCCCTCACCGACGATGAGTGCCACTTCCTCTTCGAGACCGCCGAGCTCATCCAAAAGTACCCCCTCATCCCCTGCAACGACTGCAAGTACTGCATGCCCTGCCCCTACGGACTCGACATCCCCGCCATCCTCACCTACTACAACAAGCGCGTCACGCAGATGTCGCTGCCCACCGACCGCGAGAACCCCGACTACCGCAAGCTGCGCAACTCGTTCCTCAACGAGTACGACAAGGCCGTGCCTGCTCTCCGTCAGGCCGACCACTGTATAGGCTGCCGCACCTGCGTCGATGAGTGTCCGCAGCGCATCGACATCCCCCGCGAGCTGCAGCGCATCGACCAGTACGTCGAGAAGCTCAAGCAGAACACCCTCTGACGCCCTCACCCCAGCGGGAGACCGCCTCGCGGCAGACATGGAAATCAACAACCTCCTGGCCTTCACCGACCGCCAGCAGCTTAGGGAATGGCTCCGCCAGCACCATCTGACGGACGCCTGCTGCTGGGTGGTGTGCAGCAGGTCGGCGTCGGCCGTGCCCGGCACCCTGCCCTACCTCGACATCGTCGAAGAAGCCCTCTGCTTTGGCTGGATTGACTCCACGCTGAAGAAGCTGCCCGACGGCCGTCTCGCCCAGCGCCTCTCGCCACGGCGCAAGGGCAGCCACTGGACCGAGCGTAACATCGAACGGTGCCGTCAGCTCGAGGCACGCGGCCTGATGACCGATGCCGGCCGGAAGGCCTTGCCCCCGCCCCACACCACCGCTCTCGTCGCACTCATCGTCTGTCTGGGACTCACCTCCTGCAAGACGCATCAGTATGTCGATCTGGGTCTGCCCAGCGGCACTCTCTGGGCCACGTGCAACCTCGGCGCTGACCGCCCCGAGGACTTCGGCGACTTCTACGCCTGGGGCGAGACGACACCCAAGGAGGCCTATACGCCCGAGAACTACACCTTCCTGACGGCGCGCACCTCGCTGAGCGTCCGTGCTGATGCTGCCCGCCGCCGCTGGCATGGCCGCTGGCGCATCCCCACCGTCAGCCAGTGGGCCGAGCTGCGCGACGCCTGCATCTGGACATGGCTGCCCGAATGGGCGGGACACGGTACAGCGAAGGGCTACCGCATCATCGGGCCCAACGGCAATGCCATCTTCCTCCCTGCCGCAGGCGACATCGACGGCACCACCCACTACGGCATCAACACCTATGGCGACTACTGGTCATCGACGCTCCGTCCCGACGACACGCGTCAGGCCCAAGGATTCATCTTATACTCCGACGGCGCCTTCATGATCTACAACTGGAGCCGCCACAGCGGCCACAGCATCCGACCGGTCAAGCGCCAACGCCGTTGACGCAATTAAAGATTTTGAATTAGGATTTTTCGTTTAACGTTTATGTTTAACGTTTAACGAACACGTCTTTTTGGTTCATGGTTAATGATTCATGGTTCATGGTTATCGTTAACCTTAATGTTTAACGAACACGTCCTTTTGGTTCATGGTTAATGATTCATGGTTCATGGTTATCGTTAACGTTTAACGAACACGTCCTTTTGGTTCATGGTTAATGATTCATGGTTCATGGTAATCGTTAACGTTATCGTTTAACGTGCGACCGTGCGACCATCTTGTCCTCTTGCAGAAAAGGCCTCCCCCAACAGAGAAATCCCCTTTCTACGCGTACGTCGGCCTTTTTTTCAAAAAAAACGTCAAGACAAGTGTCGCATTGTCTCATTGTCGCATTTATCCCTGTTCAGGAGTTCAGCCAAATGCTCTGCAGCAAGGTCGTTAAACATTAAACCCAAATCGGTCAATAGGTCGACTGTCGTTCTAACGACCGATTTGGGTTAAACGTCAAACGAAAAATCCTAAACTGAAAAATATTCACAAAAACGATGAAAAAAAACGATTGTCTTTTGTTTCTTCAAAAAAATGTATTAATTTTGCGCGTCTATTAACCAACAGGAAAACAAAACAATAAAATCATATCCCATGGCAAAAAACATTGTCAACAAGAAAATCCTCCGTCTGAGTGTTCTGATGGCGTTTCTGACCGTGTCGCTGTCCGTTTCGGCACAGATGAAGATTGAATCGTTCCGCCTGATGGAGAACGACCTGACGGCCATCACCAACGGGACGATGGAGACGGACCAGAACGGCGACGTGGCCGCCCTCATCAAGGTTGTCGTCAACGGCAGCGGCTACACGTTCGACGTCGGCTCGCTCGGCATCGTGGCCACGCGCCAGATGCCCGGCGAATGGTGGGTGTACGTGCCGCGCGGCGTGCAGCGCATCACCATCAGCCACCCCCAGTACGGCGTCCTGCGCGACCACTACTTCGACATCCCCATCCAGGCGGCACGAACCTACGAGCTTATTCTCAACCCGGGCGTAGGTAAGTACATGAACATCACCAGCACGGCGAGCGGTGCCAACGTCATCCTCGACGGCGACACCATCGGCGTGACACCCATCACGCAGACCTACATCGTCTATGGCAACCACGTCATCGCCGCCGAGAAGGGCAAGATGTACGGCGAGACGCGCATCACGGTGGCCGAGGACTCGCCGGCAGCCGTCACCATCGAGATGGAGGACCTCTCGCGCCTCTACGCCCGCTGCCGCTTCACCGTCGAGGGCAACGCCGAGATCTGGTTCAACGGACAGCGGCAGAGCGTCGGCACCTGGAGCCCCGAGTTGAAGGAGGGACGGTACGTCATCGAGACGCGCAAGTTCAACTGCAACCCCGCCAACACCATCGTCGAGGTGAAGCCCGGCGAGGCCAACACCTTCACCCTGACGCCCCCCGACCCCTTCCACGGCTACATCCGCATCCATACCCCCCAGCCTAACATCACCATCGCCGACCGCACGGACGGCGGACGCATCCTTCGCCCCGAGGAGCAGGAGCAGCTGACCATGGGCACACACTTCCTCACCTTCACTCGCAAGGGATATATCGAAGAGGAACGCGAATACCACATCGAGCGCGACCAGGAGCTGCAGGACACCGTGCGCCTCGAGCTCTACCCCTTCATCAAGTCCAACCAGTTCTACGTCGGCCTGGGCGGCATGGTCAGCGCCATGCCCTGCGCCACGGCCATCGTGGGCGGCACGCTCTTCAACATCGACCTCGAGCTGAGCTACGGCCTGGGCCTGACCTCGACACCCGTCGTCACGTGGTACAACGCCGCCGACTACAGCTACTACAGCCAGATGCGCTACAAGGAGAACAAGCTGGGCGTGCGCGCCGGCTACCAGCTGAAGCTGTCGGCACGCCTGAGTGTCACCCCGCAGCTCGGCCTCACCGTCGCAACCCTCAGCGGCACCAACGTGGACGGCACGGGACTGATGGGCAACGGCAAGTCCGCCTCGTTCCTCACCATCGGCGGCAAGCTCTTCTTCTTCCCCACCAAGCACCTCGCCCT
>JAILEU010000138.1 GCA_024697785.1 Bacteroidaceae bacterium
CGGCATATTGCGCACTAACCTGAGCGCTTCGTCATCGAGAAGTTTATGCGCAGACTTAGTGACTACAGGGTTTGTTACCGTTCCATCCACATCCACCCAAAACTGCACGATGACGCGGCCTCCTACACCCATTTCCTGCGCTGCTTTCGGATAGCGGAGGTTCGTTTTCAGATAGCTCATCAGCGCATCCACTCCGCCTGGATATTCAGGCATCTTCTCCATAATGGGAGACAAAATCAACCTCCGAATCTGCAGGCACTTTGTTTTCTTCGTCCAACTTGAAGTGTACAGGCACGACATATCGGCATCTCACGGGCTTCCCCTTTTGCGTGGCCGGTTTCCACTTCGGCATAGAACTTATCAGGCGGACAGCCTCGGCATCTAACAATGGATTAGGCTTGCTGACTACCACAACATGGGTTATCGTGCTGTCGTTCTCTATCCAGAACTGCACGATGACACGGCCTTCGACCCCCTTCTCCTTTGCCTCTTCAGGATAGTGGAGGTTGTCAAGGAGGAAATTTTTCAGGGCATCGATTCCCCCGGGAAATTCAGGCATTTGGTCAACACTTGTGACAAGGAGGCTGTGACGTTCTTCTTCAGCATAGACCACCGTAATGGTGTCACTCTGGGCATAGGCGCTTATGGCCATAAAGCCGGCAAAGACAATAGCCAACAGACGGAAAGAAAGAGACTTTTTCATCGGTTTATTTTTTAAGGTCAACGCAAAGATATCGGGGTGCTGAAGAAAAAGCAAATTATTTCACAATTTTTGTTTTTTGTTTGCGTTTCTTTTCGTAATTTCGCAGCGCAAAACAGAACATGCTTAATTAGAATGAAAAATATCCTCGTCATTGGCTCCACGGGCCAGATTGGCTCGGAGCTTACCATGAAACTGCGTAGGGAAATCCCAAACTCCACTGTTGTTGCCGGTTACATCAAGGGCGCTGAGCCCAAGGGCATGCTGCTCGAGAGCGGCCCGTCGGAAGAGGCCGACGTCACCAACGCCGCCGAGCTGGCTGCCATCGTCGAAAAGTACCACATCGACACCATCTACAACCTCGCCGCCCTGCTCTCGGCCGTTGCCGAGGCCAAACCCCTGCTGGCTTGGCACATCCAGATGGACGGCCTCATCAACATCCTGGAGATTGCCCGCGAGAAGCATTGCGCCGTCTTCACCCCCAGCAGCATAGGCTCGTTCGGCCTGAACACCCCCCATAAGAACACGCCGCAGGACACCATCCAGCGCCCCCGCACCATGTACGGCGTCACGAAGGTCAGCACCGAACTGCTCTCGGACTACTACTTCCACAAGTACGGCGTCGACACCCGCTCGGTGCGCTTCCCCGGCCTCATCAGCTACGTCACCCTGCCGGGCGGAGGCACCACGGACTATGCCGTCGAGATCTACTACGCTGCTGTCAAGGGCGAGGACTTCGCCTGCCCCATACCCGCAGGGACGTATATGGACATGATGTACATGCCCGATGCCCTGCACGCCGCCGTGCAGATCATGCAGGCCGACCCCTCGCGCCTCATCCACCGCAACGCCTTCAACATCGCCAGCATGAGCTTCGAGCCCGAAGAGCTGCGTGCCGAGATCCTGCGCTTCGAGCCCGACTTCAAGATGCACTATGTCAACGACCCCGTGCGCAAGGCCATTGCCGACAGCTGGCCCGACAACATGGACGACAGCTGCGCCCGAGCCGAGTGGGACTGGCAGCCCACCTACGACCTCCACTCCATGTCCGAGGACATGTTCCGCCACCTGAGGGAGAAACTGAAATAATAAGCGTTTTTTAGTTAAGATTTAAGAATTAAGAGTTAAGAAAAATTGCTCTGCCATCGGAACGCCGCATGCGAAGCTTTTTTTCTTAACTCTTAATTCTAAACTCTTAATAATTGCCCTCCCGCAAGGTCGTTAAACATTAAACGTTAAACGTTAAACGAAAAATCGTAACTCTTAATACTCCTACAGCTGGTGTTGCTCGCGGAGGAGGTCGTTGACCGTCTTGACGGGATTGAAGGTGGAGAGGGGCACCTCGACGAAGAGTGTCAACCAATTGCTCATGGCGCCGTTCCAGAGGCCAGGGAGCTCGAGGGCACGTAGCTCGCGCCCATCCTTCGACTTAGACGAGATGAAGCCTGTCGATTTATCGACGTAGCGCGGCAGGTCGAAAGGTTCGCCCTCGTAGTTGCTGACGGCGCAGACGAGGTCCACGGGGTTGAAGTGGGTGCCATGACTGAACATCTCAGCACTCTTGGGGTTCGACATGTCAATCTGCGAGCTCTCGAGGATCTGCAGCGAGACGGAGCCGTCGGCATTATAGGCAAGGAAGGGTCCTCCGCCGGGCTCGCCGACGTTCTGCACCATACCGCAGACACGAATGGGGCGGTTGAGCTTGTCGCGCAGGTAGGTCATCAGGGCGGAACGGCTGTCGGAGCCCACGCCGTCGGGACGGAACCACGGGCTAGTGCAGAAGAATTTCTCTTCGAGGAACGTCAGCATATCAGCCAGCTGCTCATCGGTGGCCTTGCCGCTGTCGAGCAGGCGAATGTAGTCGAACACCTGCTGCTGGAGGGTGACCAGGATGCCGGCCAACACCTGCTTGTACTCGACGGTATCGTCCTTAAAGCGGTCTGGGACGACGTTGTCGATGTTCTTAATGAAGACGATGTCCGAGCGCAGGTCGCCGAGGTTCTCTATCAGGGCGCCGTGTCCTCCTGGGCGGAAGACGAGGTTGCCGGCAGCATCGTGGAAGGGGGTACCGTCGGGGTTGGCGGCGATGGTGTCGGTGGAAACCTTCTGCTCGGAGAAGGTGATGTCGTAGGTGACGTTGAACTTCTGCTCGTAGTGCCGGACTACGTCAGCCGCCTTCTGCTCAAAAAGGGCGCGATGCTCAGGCGAGACGGTAAAGTGGATGTGAACGCGGTTGTCGGCGTCGGCCGCATAGAGGGCGCCCTCCACCAGATGCTCCTCGAGGGGTGTGCGCGGAGTGCCTTCGAGGCTGGCGTGGAACTCGAGCAGTCCCTTGGGTAGTTTGCCGTAGTTCATGCCGTCGGCACCCAGCAGCGCCTCGACGACAGCCTTGTACTGGCCCTCGGCAAGCAGCTCCTTCACGCCCTTACCGTAGAGACGGGAGCAACAGACGTCTAGCGTGCCGAAGAAGGCGAAACAAGTGATGTGGTGGAAGAAGATCTGCTCGAAGTCGGTCTTCGGCTCGTCGTAGGGGGCGTCGAGGAACGCGAAAAGGTTCTTGAACATGCGGCTGGCGGCGCCTGAGGCAGGGACGAACTTCACCACGCGGTGCCCAGCTTCGAGGTAGTCTTTCCAGGCGCGGACGGCGGCGTCGCGCTGAGGCTCGTCGGTCTTGACGATGCCCTTTCCGACGGCTGCCGCACCCTCCAGCTTTAGGAAGGGGAAGCCATGTTCGATACTGGCGAGCTGTTCCTCAGCCTGTTCAACTGAGGTGCCTCGCTTGGCAAGGTAGAGAAGGTCTGATTCGGTAAATGACATAGGTGTATGGTGTTTTTTTTGTGAGTTCAGTTGTGTTTAATGTACCAGTTCGAGGGGTTTGAGAGGTGGTCGTAGAGCGCGTCGTCGGCAGGCTGAAGGGCTCCGTTGCGGTGGGCCACCTTACGGGCGAGGTAGGTGGGGTCGCCCCGTCGGAGGGCCACGCGCATCAGGTCGTAGAAGCGGCTGCCTTCGAAAGCGCTCTCGAGGGCATACTCATCGACGATGAGGTCCTCGACATAGTCCATGAGACGTTGGCGGGTCCAGACGCGCACCTCGAGGGTGTCGCCCGACATGTCCGGCAGGTCGTAGGCGCTGTTGCGGAAGACTTCGCCGCTGCCGCGTGCATGGATGCCGCGATAACGCTCGACGCCGACGGCGGTCTGGGTGAACTCGAAGAGGAGAGAGTCGCCGCGCGTCGTCACCTGCCCGCCACGCTTGAGGATGGCAAAAGCATCGTCGTAGTTACCCATGGCGTTGAGGGCCTCGGCGAGACGCAGCCACACGGTGCCGCTGCGATAGACATAGACGTGTCCGGCTGCGAACTTGTCGTTCTGGCGGATGTCCTCGTCGTCGGTCTTCCACTCGTCGGCCGAGGGCTGTTTGTCGGCAGGGACGAACTGAGTGGGATAGGTGGCGAAGTAGCGCACGTCGCCGCAGCTGAGGTGCTTCAAGGTACGCTCGTTCACCGAGTAGGCATAGTCCTGCGCCTGGTTGAGCTCGTTGTAGCAGGCCGAGGGCGTAATCTGGTAGTGGTTGTCGTTTTCGTCGGTCGAGCTGAAGACGTTGTCGAGCTGGCTCTTCACGCCGTCGAGCCTTGTGCGGGCCATGGGGATGAGGGTTATGATCTCCTCGTTGTTGGGCGTCTTGAAGGCCGATATCCACGGAGCGGTGAAGGACGTGACCTCGTCGCTGGTGTTGATGCTGCCCACACGGGCGCTGACAAGGCCGGTCGAGAGCTGATGGTCGGAGAGATAGTCGGCATAGTAGAAGGCGGCGTTACGGTAGTCCTGCTGCCAGAGGTACATGTCGGCAAGCACCAGCTTGACGGGGAAGAAGAAGCGGCGCGAGTCAATGCCGCTGATGGTGCCGTACGAGGGCAGCTCGACGTCCACAAAGGGCAGGAGGTCGGCGATGAAGTAGTCGCAGATCTGGCTTAGGCTGTACTTGGGGTAGTCCCTGTCAGCATCGGTGAACTTGAGGATGGGCTGTGTGTAGAAGGGCACCTCGCCGTAGATGAGCGCCAGCTGCAGATAGGTCCAGGCACGGATGGCCTTCACGACGGCATACTCCCCCAGAATCACCTTCTTCCCGCCCACACGGACGGTGGTGTCGGCCTTGGCGAGGTAGTAGTTGCAGTTGTTGATGACGGCATAGAAGCTGCGGTAGTCCGTGTAGGCGTTGGATGGCGTCACCCTGCCCGCCACGATTTCGCGAAGGTCGCTGGGGGTGTATTCGTTTTCGCAGACGAGGTCGGCACGCAGCTCGCCGAAGAGCACCGTGCGGTCGGCAATAGCCTGCACCTTGCCCAGGATGCCGATGACAGAATAGACGGTGTCGGCTGCCGAGCCCAGACTGTTCGTGTCCTCGGTGGAATAGTACGACGACTTTGTGTCGAACATATCCGTGCAGGATAGAAACAGGAATGAAAAGGGAATGATGAATAATGAAGAATAAAATGCTCGCTTCATATATGACAACGGAATTTTTCTTAACTCTTAACTCTTGTAATTCATAACTCTCAGCTGTTCATTACAGGTTCAGCTTGAGGCCGACGAGGATGCTGCGGCCTCGGGCGAGCAGACCGGCGTCGATGCCCTGGCTGAGGACGCTGTTCGAGACGGACGACTCAGGGTCGGAACCCAAGTAATCCGTCAGCGTGAAAAGGTTGTTTCCTGTCACCCACACCGTGAGGCCCTGCATCCAGATGGAGTTGACAGGCAGGCGGTAGGAAAGCGTCACGCGGCGCAAGCGCAGGTACGAGCCGTCCTCTATCCAGCGGTCCGAGAAGCGGGCGTTGCCCATGGGGTCGCCGAAGGTGGCGCTAGGGATGTCGGTCTGCTGACCCTCGCAGGTCCAACGGCGGTTAAGGGCCGTGGTCTGGTTGAAGAAGGTGCTACCGCTCTCGAGCTGGCGACGCAGGTAGTTATAGACGTCGTTGCCCCACGAGTAGCCCATCTGGGCGTCGAGCGTCAGGCGACGGTAGCCAACGGTGGTGAAGATGTTTCCGTAAAGGTCGGGGTTGGGATTGCCGATGACCACCTTATCACGGTCGTCGATGGCAGGGTCGTTGTCCTGATTGACGAAGATGACGTCGCCTGCGCCGAAGTTGCTGCGGCTGCCGGTCGAGAGGACGTTGTAAAGCCCTGCGGCCTCGGCCTCGGCCGTCGTGGCATAGACGCCCGCCGTGCGGTAGCCGTAAAAGACACCCGCGGGCTGTCCCACGGCCGTCAGGACCTCACCGCCGTAGAGGGTGGTGGTGAAGTCGCCATCGGGCAGCGAGGTGATGCGGTTGCGGTAAGTGGCAGCCGAGAAGCCGGCCTCCCAGAGCCAGTCGCGCGAGCCTATCAGCCGGAGGTTTACGCAAAGGTCGGCACCCACGTTCTCCAGCGAGCCCTCGTTGCTCCAGTAGTAGTTCTCACCCGATATCTCAGGCAGGCTCTTCAGCGTGAGCAGGTTCGAGGTGAAACTCCTGAAGAGGCCGAGCGAGAGGTCCAGGCGGTTGTTCCATCCCTTCATGTCCACTCCTGCGCTGAAACGGCGCGTGGTCTCCCACTGCAGGGTGTTATTGCCAATTGCATGGAGGGTAAGGCCGATGGCGTTGTCGAGGAACTTACCCGAGGCGAAGGTCGTGCGTGAGGCAGAGGCGTCGATGTCGTCGTTACCGCTTTCATCATAGCCAATGCGGAGCTTCAGCTGGTTGACGGCGGGTGCCAGACCTGTCATGAAGCCCTCGTTGGAAATCATCCACGCCCCTTGCAGCGAGGGAAACAGTCCCCATTTGACGCCTCCCAAGCGAATACCCTCGCGTGCATCGCGTCCGAAGCGCGAGGTGGTTTCCATCGTCAGCCCGCCCTGCACGAACCACGTGTAGCGCCAATTGTAGTCGCCCGTGAGGTAGTAGGCCATCGAGCGCCAGCGGTCGTCGATGCCGCCGACGTCCTTGAAGCTCAGCGAGGCAGCCAGGTCGGGCGTCTTGTCGTTGCCCGTATTGTGGCCCTCCTGCCGGCTCGAAGTGTAGGTGTCGGCGGTGTAGCGCAGGCCGGCGGTGAGGTTCAGGGCGTGGGAGCCGGCAGCATAGGTCCAGCCGATTTTCGTTTCGCTGAACAGGCTCTCCTGTTTGGCGGTGAGCGATGCAGCTCGGTTGCTGCTCTCGCCCACCCCGTCGATGTAGAAGACGGGAACGCCCGTCATGGGCACGAACGAGCGCTCCGTCACACCCGTCAGCCCGTAGCTGAAAAGCGTCTGCGCCGTTAGTCCGTGCCCTAGGTCGAGGCGTGGAGCGATGGTGATGTTGAAGAAACTGGTCTCCTGACGGTTCTTATTGCGTGCCTCTCCGTAGGTGTTGATGGCCACGGGGTTAGCCCACGAGCTGTTTAGCGCCAGCCCTTCGGCGAAGTCGTCGGCACTCTCGACGAACGAGGTCAAATGGCCCGCCTCGTCGTAGCGGTATGGATGGAGGAAGGGGCTCTTGATGTTACCCAGGAAGCCTGGCGCCAACACGGTGCTGGCAGCGAAGTCCTCGGGAGCGCCGTCATCGCGCAGGTCGCGCGTGTTCTGATTGTAGGCCACGTCGAAGCGCGTCTTGAGGCGCGAGCCCAGTTTGATGTCGGTGTTGAAGCGCAGGCCGAGGCGCGAGAAGTCGTTGCAGAGCAGCGTGCTCTGGGCATCCACATAGCCGAGCGACAGGTTGTAGTCGGCCACCTCGTCGCCGCCCTGCACGCTGATGTTGTAGTTCTGCGTCAGCGCCTCGCGGTAGAGGTAGTCGGCCCAGCGCGTCTCGTTGTGGTATTTGTTGTAGAAATAGTAGTCAGGGTCTTCCTTGAGAAACTTGAAGGCTGTCTGCCTTGTGCCTGTACTACCGATGAGCTCCGAGGCGTAGAGGCGGAACTGCGAGGCGTTCATGAGGTCCATGCCGGCAGGAGCGAACTCCACACCCGCCATACCGTTCACCTCGATGCGAGTGGCCATGCTAGTGCTGCGTCGTGTCTCGATGACGATGACGCCGTTAGCGCCGCGCGTACCGTAGAGTGAGGTGCCGTTCTTCAGCACAGTCACGCGCTCGATGTCGGCCACGTTGACGTTCGCCAGCAGGTTGTTGTAGAAACCGTCATGGAGTGTCTCGCGTCCCTGCTGTTGATCGAGGAAAACGCCGTCCACAACCACCAGCGGCATGGCATTGGCGTGCAGCGAGTTCAGGCCGTTTATCAGCATCATGACGCCGCTGCCTCGCATGCCGCTCCGCGTAACGGTGCGCACGTCGGCGCCCAGGCGCGAGGCAATCTCGTCGTCCACGCTGACGGCGTCGCTGAGCCCGAAGTCGGACGCCGAGCGCAGGGCCGTCACGGCAATGTCGGCGCTGTAGTCGGCGGCAAACCTGTCGGGCCAGAGCAGGATAAGGGCGCATGCCCCCACAGCCTGCTGGACGGTGTTGTAGCCAGGCGCCTCGACATCGATCAGCGCCACGCTCTCGGGCACGCTTAGCGCGAAGACACCCGTCTCGTCCGTCATGGCGGCATACGCCGCAAGGCCGTGGGCCGTCACGCGTGCACCTGCCAGCGGCTCACCTGTCACGGCGCTGATAACCTTGCCCTCGAGCTTCTGTTGGGCCATTGCCACCGAAGGCAGCCACAGGAGAAGGAGCACTATCTTCCAAAAACGCGTATTCTTCATTGTCTCTTCAATCTTCAAATTATGAATTGTCAATTGTGAATGCTAAGTTGTCAATTATCCATTTATCTCATTCGCGGCTGGGTTCAAAGATAACACAGTCGATCAGCATAGAGCGCGAGTATTCGCTGCGCTCCTTGCTGAGCACCTGGCTCTGGATTTTCAGCTTCGTCGTCACCGTCTCCTCCTCAAAATTACAGGCCTCGAAACGATAGCCCGTGAAGAGCGTTACGGTATCTACGCGCGTGGGGTCGTTGATGATGACGTCAGACTTCTCCGTCACAGCCTTACCGCTGGCGTCCACGGTGGTCAGCGTAGCCACCAACTTGTTGGGCAGCCCCCAGGCGGACTTGTCGATGCCCAGGGTCTGCGGCACGAACACAACCTTGATGTCGTATGCCGACGACAGCACATCAGGCACGGAGAAGGTCACCGTCGGGTTGGCCGAGGTGGACGAGGGCACCATCTCGACGAAGCTGGCATCGGCTACCTGCGTGTAGTACTCGCTCGTGGCGCTGAGGTTGCGCTTATAGAGCTCCGAGAGCCCGTACTCCCTGCCGCGCGTGTTCTCTGCCTCGACCTGTATGGCCCGCTGCCACGAGTCCCAGGGCTGATAGCGCAGCACATCGACGGGGAACACCCTGCCGTTGCTGCATGCCTGGCCATCGGCGTAGCTGGCGTAGCCCGTCAGCAGCGTCTCGAGCGGACGGTGGAAGACGCCGCCCGTAGTCGAGAGCAGCGAGTCCTCGGGAGCACGTTGCATGGCGAGGCTGAACACCAGGTCATTCACCAGCGCCATCTGGGTGTAGAGGTGCTGCAGCGAGTCGCGCTTCTCGTTCTTCGACGAGTAGTTGTAGTAACTGCCCACGCGGCGGTAGGCTTCGCGCCAGGCGCGGTTCGTCGGCAACACCATCCAGTAGGTGCTGTCCTCGCTGTTCAGCTGCCCTATGCGGCGGAACATCTCGTTGGTGTTCACCACCACCGAATCGACGTATGTTATCTCGCCGTCCACCACGGCTCCAGCCACGCTGGCCTCCTCGTCGAGCACCAACTTGTTGAACGAGTAGAGGTAGTCGCGGACGAGGCTGTACGTCGTGTCCTTGTCCATATATTCCCACACGTTGCAGAAGAAGGGCACCTGTGAGGCTATCACGTGCAGCACGCCGTTGCGGGCGGCGATGTTGGCCGTCACAAGGTCCTGTCCGTTGAGGGCATAGGCCTCGCCGGAGGCCGTGGACTCAGGGGCGGTCATCGTCAGCTCGCAGCGCTTGCCGTTGAGCATAAGGATGTTCTGCGGGCGGGTGGCCAGTGTGGCGTTAGCCGTGTAGGCAAAGCGCGCCACGTGGTTGCAGACAATCTCTCCCGCCATGCCGTCGGCGGTGAGGCTCTGGCGGTCCAGGGTGCCCTTGGGGGCAAACACGGTGAGCATCTGGTCGCCGTCGAGCACACGGTCGTAGCCCGTCTGCCGCACGACGTCGGCAAAGTCGGCCAGCTCGGGCCGCGCGCTGATTTCCTCCCACAGCGTCCTCGTGGCGGTCTGACGCCTGCCATCGACATCGTAGTGGCTGTCCCACACCTCCGTGCAGCTCGCCAGGAACAGCAGCGACATACATAGTGCGGTTCGGATTCTACTCCTTTTATAATACATGTCAGGTTTCATATTGCAGTTTTATACTTTTCAATGACGGTCTTCACGTTGGATGGGGTTGTCATAGACGCTCTTGGGGCAGAGCTCGATGTAGTCGAGCATGAACTCGAGAGAGTTCTGGGTGACAGAGCGGAAGCGGATGAAGTGGGGTTCGTCGGGCGTGAGGTACTGGGTAGCGACAATCTTGCGCAGAAGGTTCTGCTGGCTGCGGGCAAGGGTGCGGGCGGTGGTGAAACACTGGCTGTCAGGGCCTTTCAGGTAGCCGCGGTTGTGCATAGCCTTGTCGTTCTTGTTGTCGGTCTCCTCGTCGCCGGTGTCGGCAATCCAGCCAATCTTGGGGCTCGAGGGGGTGCCGTAAGTGTTGACGGTGAGGTCGATGGGGATGCCCTGAGGGATGTCGTCGACATAGATCTGGGTGATGCCGCGCTGGGCCATGGGAACGTAGCCGTAGCGGATCTCATACGTGCCCTCGGGCACGGGGGGCAGCTTGAGGGCGAAGTCGTAGAGGCCGAAGCCGATGATCTCGTCGCCATACCAGCACCAGTAGTCGGGATGGGGGTACTGGTAGATGACGATGGACTCCTGGTAGAACTTCATGTTGTCCGAGTAGCCATCGGGTATCCAGTAGCAGATGCGCTCGTCGTTGCGGTAGATGCCGTTAGTGGAGAGCTCGGGCATGAGCGAGGCGGCATCGAAGCGCATGCGGACGTTGAGGACCTTGTCGCGCACGTCGGTATCGAAGACGAGAGGACGGTCGATGTAGTAATAGACGCCGTTGTTGCCGTCGAAGCCGCTGGCGTCGTTCACAAGGACGCCCTCGATGGTGAACTGGCGGTCCCAGCGGCGGTTGATGCGCAAGCCTTTGTATCGGGTTCCCTGCCCTTTCTCAACGCGGATGATGGTGCCTGGGCACATGGTCTCGTAGTAGTCCACAGACTCGTACTGAGGCATGATGCTGGTGGTGGTGGTCATCTTGCTGGCATAGATGGTGCGGGCAAGGAGGTGGTAGGCGACGAAGCGGTTGAGGGGGTTGCGGCGGTCGGTGTAGTCGGCGTCGTAGCGTCCGCGCTCGCCGGGGAAGGAGGCACCGTAGATATCGCGAGCGTAGGCGATGAGCTCGTCGAGGGTGGTGATGCCCGCGGCACGGAAGGCGTCGTCGGTCTCGACGAAGGCGGTGTAGCCGTAGCGGCGGTGCTTGGGCTGGGGGCACTTCTCGCTCTGACGGGTGTAGTCGTAGATGGCCTCGTCATAGACATACGTCTCGTCCATATAGCGTTGGAGCGAGTCGTCGAGATGGGTCAGGCGGAGGGCTGCGGCGAAGAGGGTGCATTGTTCGTCGGCAGCGATGAGGTCGGGCAGCTGCTCGGTCGAGGGCAGCAGGACGCGGTCGACGACCTGCACGACGCCGTTCTCAACCTCCTGGTCCTTGAGGATGATGCGCGAGTCGCGGTTGACGTAGTAGTCGCTTGTGATGGAGTCGATATAGACCTGTATGAAACGGGCGTTCATGTTGGCTGTGCCGACGACGCCGTTGTCGAGGTCGGTGGTGAGGTAGGCCACCTTGATGACATGGCCGAAGGCGATGGTGTCGCAGTCGGCATCGGTGAGCTGGCTGAGGTCGGCGTAGCCTTTTTCGCGCAGATAAACATCGAAGGCATCGTTGGTGGGGGCGAAGCAGGTGTACTCGCCATAGGCAGCCAGGAGCTGCTTGACGCCGGCACGTTCGAGGACGTAGGTGAACGAGCTGAACGTCTCGGAACGGTTGTCGAGGTAGTCGGCAATCATCTCGCCGGTGAAGGTGTAGAAGTTTTCGGTCTTCAGTTCCTCGACACACGACGCACACAGCAGGCTGACAAGGATGAACGAGAGACAGAGGGACTTTTTCATATTGAGAGCTTGAATGAGTTAAGAGTTAAGAGTTAAGAAAAATAGTTCTGAGCGCGGACTTCTATTTTATCACTACGAATTTTACTAATTATTTCTTTGCGGCGATGGCTTCGCACGCCGAATGTGGAGGAAGTGCCCTTCGGGCAGAAATTATTCAATATTAATTTCAAAATCTCACAAAATATAAGATTACAACATTTTGAATAATTTTGAATCAAATTTTGTGAGATTTCTCTGCGAAGCAGACTCCCATAAAACCGCGAAGCGGTATAAAATTAACTTCGTTTATTCTTGTCGCGACTCGGCAGAGCTCAAACAAGTTTGGCCTGCGCTCGCTACTCCAAGAATTCGTATAATTCGTGTAATTCGTAGTTAAAAAAATGTTCTTTACTGCCATGGAATCATTCGTTTTTCTTGATTGTTTCGCCCATGTCGTAGCCTGGGTTCTGGGTTAGGAGGAGGTTCTTTTTCAGTTCGTCCTCGTTGATGGGGAAGTAGAGCATGTCGGGCTTTATCCACTTGCTCTTGACGGCATCGGGATAGGTGTACTTGCGCTTGGCAAGGTCGAGCATGGCGCTGTTGGTGCCTTCGCGACGGGCTTTTCGGACAAGGTCGAACCAGCGCTTGCCCTCGAACATGAGCTCGCGCTGACGCTCCTCGAGGACGAGGCTCTCCATCTTGGCCTTGCTGTTGTAGGTGCTGAAGGTGAGGGTGTCCTTGGCAGCCTGGCCGATGTTGGCACGGTTATAGACGGAAGTGACGAGGCTGAAGGCATCGCGCATGTCATACTCGTCGCCATCGCGGCGCTGGACGAGGGCCTCGGCCTCCATGAGCATGACGTCCGTCAGACGGTAGAAGATCCAGTTGGTGGTCTCGACGGTGATGTAGGTGGGGCGGTCCTGATTGTCGAAGCTGCGGACGACGTATTTCTGTATGGGATAGAAGCTGGTGGACTTGGCGTTAAAATTCTCAACGGCACGGAGGTCGTTTTTCGTGAAGAGCTCGTTGCCCGATGTGGCGCCGTCGCAGATGAACGAGGCTGCCGAGACGGCGCCGACGGGCGACGTGGCACGGCCGTAATAGCCTGGGATGATGGAGTTATACTGCTGGCTCTCGCGGAACTGGATCTCGAAGATGCTCTCGAAGGAGTTTCCCTCGCCGAAGATGCGGTTGTAGGCTTCGTGGGCCTCGGCGGTGGCGTTCTCCTTCTGGTTGCCGATGAGGGGCCACGAGCCGTCGTAGCGCATTCGTGCGCGCTCGGCCTCGTCGATCTTCGAGGCGATGACCTTGTTGCAGTAGGTGATGCAGTCGTCGTACTGCTGCATCCAGAGATAGACGTCGGCGAGGATGGCCTGTACGGCGGCGAGGGTGATGCGTCCGCGGTTGTAGTCGTCCTTGGCGAAGCGGCGGACGGCGTAGCGCTCGGCCTCCTGCAGGTCGTCGACAATCTGGCGGAGCACGTCGTCAGGGTCGGCAGCGGCCTGCTGGTAGGAGGTGTTGTCGTCGATGGTGGGGGTGACGACGAGGGGCACGTCGCGGAAGGTACGGACGAGGTAGAAGTAACAGAGGGCTCGGATGGCGAGGACCTCCGAGCGCAAGGCCAGCCACTCGGTTTCGCCGAAGTCGGGGTCACGGCCGAGGACGTCGGGAGCGTAGTGGAGAGTGGTGTTGCAGAGGTTGATGACGTCGTAGTAGGCGCCCCAGTGGGTGACGCTGTGCGAGGGCTGGAGGTTGCCCTCGAGGATCTCAATCTCCTCGTTGCTGGTGCCCAGTCCGCGCACGATGTTATCCGAGCGGAACTCGCCCCACACGAAGGCGTGCTTGACGAAGTCGTTGGTGGCCATGCGGCTGTAGCAGGCGCTCACCATGGCACGGACGTCATCCTCGCTCGTCCAGTAGTTCTCAAGCACAATCTCGTTCAGCGGCAGGATGCCCAGGAAATCCGAACAGCTGGAGAAGAACAGCATGATAATTAAAAAATGAGGAATTAGGAATGAGGAATACCATTTCTTCCTACGACCTTTTTCCTTTTTATAATCAGCACCTTTCATAATTACTAATTCCTAATTTATAATTTTTTCATTTTCAGAACGTGACGCTAAGACTGGCGGTGAAGTAGCGGGCACGTGGGGTCTGCGAGTAGTCGCTGCTGAGGCCGTAGCTGCCGTAGCCGACCTCGGGGTCGACGCCGCTGTAGCGGGTCCAGTTGAGGAGGTTGTTGCCCGAAAGTGAGACGTAGCCGCCCTGGGCGCCG